>CAZBAY010000212.1:0-2939 GCA_964489945.1 uncultured Planctomycetia bacterium | reverse complement strand
CAACGGCGATTTCTTCATCGACCAGCCTGCCAACACCAACACCAATATCTTCCAGGTGAAAGGCTCCCTAAAACCTCTCGAAGACCTCCAGCTTGAGGCCTCATGGACCGCCTACTGGAACGATGAGGGTGTGCAGGACCTTAGTATCCCGGGGGTTGGCGGCATTCCACTCTCCGCCGTTGGTATATCCAACCCCGACGAGGATATCGGCTGGGAAGTGGACCTCTCGGCGACCTACGATTACACCGAAGATGTCACTTTCAGCATTCTCGCGGCCTGGTTTGTTCCGGGGGATTTCTATGATAATACTCCGGAGTTTTTCGCTTTTGTCGGGTTCCCGCCTGAGGTTGAGATCGGAGAAGCGGACGCCACTGCGTTTCAGATCGTTTCCTCGGTGAAGGTGACGTTCTAAGAATTTCGATCCCCGATAAAAACATTCGGGGATGACAGAAAGATAAAACCCCTTGGGGCCTAAACCCCAAGGGGTTTTTTAATGCAAAAAAGTCTGTTTCTGTGAGAAAATACCCCTGGGCTTGTCAAAAATGTCTCTCTACCTCATTCTCCGGATCTTTAGTATTGTTCTCACGATCGCCTTGGTGGCGCTCATCCCGACGACCACCCATGCCTGGAAATACTTTATTTATAGCTTCGGATTAAGCCATTACGTGCTGGCCATTTATTATGCCCGGCATCGTATCGTCCAAGTTTTAAGCCGGCCTCACAGCCGCGTGCCGGCGGCTGCATTACTCTCCGCGGGGGCTTCGCTCTACTTCTTCAGGTTTCCCCTGTCTTTTTTCTTTGCCCCTCACCAAGTTTATGAGGAGGCCTATTTGCCGGCCAAGTTCGTGCCTTCTGAGAAGAGAGCCGCGCTCGCCCCGCTTCTTTCAAGCGCGTCCCTTCTCTTTTTCTCCGTCTATTTTTTTTCCCTCCGGAATTATGCCAGCATTCAGGGGGTCCCGCCGCTCGTCCCTCTGGCGGGCATGGCTATTTCAAGTATATTCTTTCTTTATTACCTGGGCCGCTTGAGCCCTTTGTTCAGCCTGAAAGAGCGGCTGCATTTCTCGGGGCCCGCGATCCTGAACCTCCTCGTCGCGGCCCTTTCCCTGGCGGTCCCGATCGTTTTCCTGCAGGTGGTGTGTTACCACTTTATCTTCTGGGCCCTCAATTCCATTCCCAGCATTCTCAGAAATAAAAGTTCGGCCGATGTCAGGGCGGATTTGCTCAAATACAGCCTGTCCACCGTTGCCATTTTCGGGCTGTCCTACTTCTTGTCTCCGGTCGGGGGATCGCCACTCCGGTTCTCGGACGCCCTCTTCACAAAGCTTTTCATGATGCTGTCCTATCTCCACATCACGCTTTCTTTTGCCTTGTCAGATGCCCAACCCGCGTGGATAACTCGGTGGTTTAAACCGGCGCCCCTGACCAACGCCCGCCTTCATACGCAAAATGATCCAGGCGTTGATGAAAGCCGCCTGGCGCTGCCCATAACCAAAGATCTGCGTTAGCCTTGCTCCGGCCCCTGCTTCTCAAGACACTCTACGCGCGCGCGGTTCTTTTGATGAGAAAAGATCTTCATGAACTTCCGGCCGATCCTTTGAAATTTGAGGGCTATCTCGTGACAGAAGCTTCGCCGGAGGATCTGGCCGAGATCCGAAAGGATCCTGAGACAAAAAATCCCGACGCGCACGCGCAAAGACTGAAGGCGGGCCATACGTGTTATTGCACCAAAAAAAATAATGAGATCGTCGCCACCGGCTGGGTCAGCACCGGCACGTGCAGCCTTTTTTTCGGAAGCAAGGACCAGATCCTCTTCATGCCGCTAGATAAGGGATCCGCCTATTGCTACGACATAGTCACCGCCGCCAAGTATAAAATGCTTGGCATCGGTTACAAATCATTCGATCATGTCATCCATTCAGTGAGGGGGAAAGGTTACCGTGCCTTGTACTCTGTCGGCGATCCGCGGAACCGCGCCGCGACGCGGGTTCACTTGGCGCTTGGGTTCAAACCGGTAAAGTTTCTGCATGTGATACGGCTCGGCGGCTTGAAGAAGTGCTTGGTTACGGGCAAGATCAAAGAGTCTCACTTGCCGGGCCTCATCCCAGAGCTCGAAAAAAAACTTGTTCCGATAGATGCGATCAGGGGAAGCCTTGCCTAACCGGGACCCTCTAATAAGACACGGCCTCGCCCTTGCAGCGGCCCTCGCGGGGCTCATTTATCTTTTCTGGACGGCGCGTTACAGCCTGCACACGGATGAGATCGAGCATTTGCACTGCGCATACCTTGTATCGGAGGGGGCGCTTCCTTATGCGGGCTTTTGGGAGCATCATTCTCCCGTGCTGTGGGTTCTTCTTGCCCCGCTTTTAAAGGTTTTTCTTACTCCCGCCTGGGCCATTTTTTACAGCCGGCTTTTTTGTTTCGCGATGTCCGGGCTGCTCTTCGGGATCGCTTGGGGCATCGCGAAGCTTCTCTGGAAAGAGAGAGCCGGTTTTGCCATGACGTTTCTTTTCTTCACGTCCGCGGGTATTCTTTCCCAGTTTCCGATCCTGAGACCCGACTCGTTCATGCTTCTTTTTTCCTTCGCGTCTGTCTATTGGGCTTTGAGGGCCTTTGAGACGCGCCGGACCTTTGATTTTGTCTTGTCCGGTTTTACCTACGCGCTGGGTTTGAGTTTTTCCATTAAAGTCCTGCCGTGGATCATCGTGATGCCCCTGGCGACGTGTTTCATGAAGCGGGAGGAGGGATGGAACCCTCTGGCCAAAAACCTCCCGTATTTTTTGGGGATCTTGGCCGGGCTGGTGCCGCTGGTCTCTTATCTCTACGCTCACGGCCTCGCGAACGAATTTTTCACGTGGGTCGTTCAGTTCCATCTGCAGCCGAGATATTTCAAGCCGGAGGTGCTTCTCGCGGTACCGGTCTTGTTCATGGGCGGCATGGCG
>CAZBAY010000211.1:0-1778 GCA_964489945.1 uncultured Planctomycetia bacterium | reverse complement strand
TGAAAAACAGCCGCGTCTGGATCGTAGACAAGCCGGTACCCGGCCTCTATGACGGCTTTTCCCCAGATGCGGTCCTCGACATTGGTCGCTGTCTCATCAAATTTGATCTTTTCCCACACATCGCGGCGGATCATGCTGTTGGCATTGTGAAAAAAATAGTCTTTGGTTTGTATTCGGCGGTCGAGGCCAAAAGTGATCAAAAGGTCTCTTTTGTCGGAGGGTTCACTGAAAGAAAGGGGCAGTTGCCGGCCATAGGCCCCGGCAACGCTCGGGTCTTCGAAATTCTTGATCAAAGCGGAGAGCCATTCTCCGGTCTGCGGAATGCAATGGGCGGAGAGACAAACGATATATTTCCCGGATGACGGTTCAATGCCCTTGTTGATGGCCAGTCCCGGCTTGAAATCAGAAACGACGACCGTCCTCGCGATGGGAAAGCGCTTGGCCACTTCCACCGTGTGGTCGGTGCTTTCGTTGTCCACCAAGATCACCTCAAAGTCCTTGTAAGCCTGCGCGAAGACCATCTTGAGGCAGTGGCCTATCCACCGCTCTTCATTTTTTGTTCGGATGATGATCGACACTTTAGCCATAGGGGCTCCTTAGCGAAACATGCCGTGGTCGAGCAGGGTATCAGCCGGAATGTCGGTCACTGCTTTTTTTCCCAGTACCCGGCCCGCCTCTTTGACGGGGATGCCGGTGCCGGGATTTTTGTAAGTCACCATTTCCGGCGTCAACGCAGCACCCGCGGGGATGACACGCGCCGACACCATCGAGACGTGGTATTTCCTCCGCGTTACCATTTCCCTGTCCGATACCGCCTTATCGCCGCTTCCGAAACTTTGCCCCACGGCCCGGATATCACGGATCATGCTTTTAAGCTCATCCGGCTCCAGTGAGATCTTGTGGTCAAATCCTTCCAGTTTTTTATCCAGCGTAAAATGCCGCTCGACCGCCACCGCCCCCATGCCCACCGCGATCAATGTGGGCAAATAACCGATCTCGTGACCCGAGAAGCCGATGGGAACCCCATAACGGCGGCGGAGAGTGTCGATCATCTTCAAATTGCATTCCTCAAATGGGGTCGGATAAACAGAAACGCAATGAAAAAGCGTCAAGGGGTTGCCGTTTTTGAGAAAAAGTTCCACGGCGGCATCCAATTCCTCAAAGCTGCACATGCCCGTCGACATGAAGATGGGCTTGCCAGTCGCGGCCACATACCGGAGAAGCGGTAAGTTGGTGACGGAATGGCTCGCCAGCTTATAAGAAGCCACCCAAAGTTTTTCCAAAAAATCGACGGATTCGACATCGAACGCCGTACATAAAAAATCGAGGCTTTTATCCTCCGCGTGCTTTTTCAAGTCCTGGAATTCCTCAAAGCTGAACTCCAGACTTTCTCGTATCGCGCGGTACGTGCTGCCCAGGGATGGAAAACGGCTGTCCTGCGCGTCCAAGACTCCCTGCGTAGCCAGGGTCGCGACGTTTCGCTTCTGAAATTTCACGGCGTCGGCTCCGGCCTCGGCCGCCACGTCGATGAGCTCCTTGGCAATTTTTACCGAACCATTATGATTCAAGCCGGCCTCAGCGATCACGTAACAATGAGCGCTCATATCAGCTTCTCCTTCGTCCCGGTGAGTTTTTTTGAAAGAAACGGGATAGCATGCCCGCCGCGTGCCTATAGGCTATACGCTGTCCTTCAACCGTCATGCCGCCCACGTGCGGCGTTATCAGTATCTGATCCCGGCGCAGCGCCTCTTTCAAGACGGGATTTTTCTTTTTATCTC
>CAZBAY010000210.1:0-6148 GCA_964489945.1 uncultured Planctomycetia bacterium | reverse complement strand
GACGAGGTAATCGTCACCGAACAGACCTGAGCCCGGCTTCAATATAACCGTGGGGCTGGTTAAATCCTGACCCGCTCTAAAGAAAACAAGCGCATCCTCCGCATTGCGTTTGACAATGAAATCGCCGCTGGCGGAAAAATTAAATTTAATCCCGGCGTTAATATTTCCTGTGGCCAAATGGGTTAACAAGTCGAACCCTTCTTTTTCTTTATCCGGTCCAATGTAATATTGTGTGGCCGGGTCTTTTACTTCCGCCACACTGAGCATGACCGGTGTTCTCAGTTGAGGCGCCGGGGCCGGCGGTGCGAGAGGCACGAAAGGAGCGACCTGAGGCTCGAGTCCGGGCACCGGGTTGAGGTGAAAGATCTCCCCGGTCTTGGGATTCGAGAAAACAAAATAGTCGCCGTTTGTGTCCGTCGGCACAAATCCGCCGGGAACGTCTGGAACGGTCCACCGGCCATCCTTATCCAACAGCGTGTAGCCCATTTTCCCGGAGGGAATCAATACTTCTATCAGCAGGGCGGAGCCCGACTCGTTCGCAAAGCCGCTGTATTCCCCTTCGGTCAACCGCTCGATCATTTCAAAGCCCGCGAGGGACCGTATCCTGCCGTCTTGGCCCGTGACGTACCCAATCATGCCTCCCTCAAGCAAGCGAACCTTATGGCCGGGAGGCAGGTCAACACCGTCAACATACGCGGTGATCCTTAAAGGCGAGGATGGCAGGTATTCTCTATTCGTGACAAGATTGGAAGTCGTCACCTGGCTTCCTTGATCCTTTCCATCTACAGGGGAAGTTTTTCTTTCTTCCACTACGACGCTCCCGATCAAGTTGAGCCTCATACCATGCGGGCCGGTGGGCGGAGAATCTTTGTAGGCGACGATCCAGCGGTGAACGTTTTCAAATTCAGACAAGCCGTTTCCCTGCCTCTCAACCACTTTTTTTACACCTGGATGATACTCCTGCCAATAACGGGGCAAGTTCATAACGCTGAGATCGCCTCCCAACGCGAAAACCATCATATCTCCTTCTGAGCCGTCCCGCTTATCGTAGGAAACGACCACCCCGCCTTTAACGCTTGGAGGCTCAGCCGGCGGAATGGCGTAATAAACACGCTTTTCATCGGAAGCGATCAGCACGGCCGATATGTCATCGCCCTCCTTCACAAGGGGAGTTCGCCCCCCTTTCAGGTGCTTAAAGTCGCTGATGCGGCCCTTCTTGAAACCGATCGCGAGGGTGCCCGTCAGGTCGGTCTCGATGTGTTCGGCATTTTCGATCAGCATTTTGTTCAAGGTCAGGCTGTAAAGAGAATACTTGCCGTCCTGCTCCTTAAGGACGATCGCGTCGGCGTTTTCCACAAGAGAGTGCTCGATAAACGTTCTTGATAACTTACGCTGCAGACTAAAGAACTGCGCCGACTCGGTGTCATAAATTTGCAGGTTATGCTGGACTACAAATCTCCCGCTGGAAGAGATCTGGGAGCGGTCCGCGTCTTTTCTTTCAAAACTTTGGATTGGGCGGGTCTTTCCATTATCCATCACCCTGAAAACCTCCATCGGCCCATCGCTAGAGCGATGCCCTGCGAAGGTGTCCTTATTGACTCTCTCGATCCGTTCGTACACTTTTACCACTGTTCGCACTTGCATGACCCCTTTTGCGTCTTCCTGGCTCCCCATCTCTCGAACAGGCTTTCCGGTCCGTGTGTCGAAGACCACAAATAGCCCGTCTCCCGCTTTGGTGATCACAAAGCGATTCGGCGCGTCCGCGGGGGCCTCGGTGGGTTTGGGCGCCGGCTTTTCCGCCTGCGGTGGGGACACGATAATGGGTTCTGACGGCTTTGCGGGGTCGAGGTAGGCGAATGCCCCGGTCCCGGGGTTTCGCAGAACAAAATATTTTCCGTCGAACGTGAGGGGTTGGAAACCGTTCAGACCCATTATCAGGGAAGGGCCCGTTAGGTTCATTAGGTTCATTTTAAAGGAAGGGCCCGTGGAAGCGTCGATGTCGGTAAAAGTGACCTCGCCCCCCAGATCCGTTGTGATCAAATATTTTGCCGGCATTCCATCCACCACCGCGTCCGGGCGTTCGCCCGGGAGCTTCGATGTTCCCCCTACGTAAGAGCGGACCCTGATCTGCCCATCCTTCCGATAATAGAGCGTCTCGCCCCATCGATCGTAACCTATGATCTCACCCTGAAACTGGAACGACTTTCCCGTCACGGGATCGATCGCCCCCAAATTAGGGGAATTGCGGTCTTCAATGATAAGGTCAAAATCAGGGTGTTTGTAGAACGGTTTCGTCGTCCCTAGGGGCGAAGCATAGGTGGTGCTGTCGTTGTCGGTATTGAGAGAGACGCTCGCCGAGGCCACGCTGTACTTTCCGTCACTCGTGAAAATTTCCGAGTATCCCTCCAACTCTCTTGGCTGGACCGCCATTCCGCCCAGCGAGAATAGCCCGGCCCTTGTTTTGACGATGACCTCAGGGAGGCCACCTGCCTTCCACTCCGTAATGACCTCCTGGATACTATCCCCGCCCGGCACGCTGACCCCCGCTTTCGTGCTGAAAAAGTCGCCGTTCCGATGCACATAGATGCTCATCTCCCCCCGCTCATCGATCACCGCTGTGTAAGCCCCGCTGGAGTCGGTGTGAAACTTACCGAGACCTGTAGCAGCGACCATTTTTGGTCCTTTGAGGTCAACGAGCGCAATACTGCCGTCAGTCGCCTTGACGTAAGCGATATCCTCGGCGTAAGGGCTGAACGTATACGAAACCTTGCCTGAACCCAGAGCCACCAATTTGGGCCGCGGCTCTTCTTGAGTGAGGTCCACGATCTGAAGCGAGCTGAATCCACGCTCACTGGTCTCAATGTAGGTGAGGTATTTGCCGTTCCGGCTGAATTGAATATCGGTAAAGACGGAGCTCGTCTTGGCCGGCTGTGTTGAAAAACCCGAAGATAAATAATGGAGTGCACCTGTTTTTAGATCGTAAACTCTATCGTCCACCGGCATGTCCTGAGCCGAACCTTGAAAAATAGCGAATCTTTTGTCCGGAGACATGGTAACCTTCACCCCGATATCCAATTTACCGCTCATGGGACTCAGAATTATCCCTTCGGGTGTGTGGCGGATCCGGATCATCTCCGGGATAAGTCTAGCGGGATCGTCTTTCGTCCGGGAGTAAAGCGTGTAATAGCCGTAGCTCAACGGCTCGATCTTCACAACATCTTCACGGATCGTGACACCCGTCTCGATATCCATCAACTTTCCGTTCTCCGTAACGATGTAGCGGAAACTCGCGTCGGCGGGGATCCTGCCCGGCGCGGTAGGGGCCGGCGGCAGAACAACCGGCGGCGCCGTGAGAAAACTATTCACCGCCTCGGAGTCGATCTCGCCTACGCTTTTTTGGATCTCGGCCCGCGGCGTGACAACCAGATTTTCCTTGGGCTTCGTCACTTCGTAGGAGGTGGGGACTTCCTCCGCGGTGATGACACTGACACGCTGGAGAAGCGACTTGAATTCCAGGTCTTCTTCTTTGGTGAGGCCGCCGAGGTTTTTTTGCGCAAGCTCCGCCAGGCGTTTTCCGATCTCAAGCGGCACGGCGATAAAGCGGTCTGTTTTTATCATCGGGATGCGCTGGTCCTGCGGCCACTCATGCCACAGGGGATCGAACGCGCTGATGCCTCTGACCGCTTCCTCTTTGAAAGGAATGACAACAACCGGCAGGCGCTTATCGCCGCCGAGCGTAATGCCCGGCACGATCACTCCCCCGAGTGCTTTGAGACTCACCGCGCCCTGCCAGTTGAACAGACGCTCGTCGAGGTAGATCACTTTCGCTTTGTCCGGCGCTAGAGCGAGCTGGGCAAATTGGCGGTCGTGCGGGAGGACCGTGAAGCCTTCCTGACGTAGTTTCTCAATGACAGGCTCAAGGATCTTCGCAACCGACGCGCGGATACTTTTTATCACATGCGCGTAATTTTCATTGCCGCGGATAAGGCCGTCGAGGCCTACGACGATCGTGTTGATAAATTTCACCTTCTCCGCGTCGGACAACGAGGGGTTGGACGCGATCTGCGCGACGGCTCGCTCCACAGCGCGCTGAAAATTCGACAGCTCGCCAGCCTTCAGATCCAGAGGAATAATGATCTGATCGCGCGCCTCGGGTACGCCCATCAGACGCCCGAACTCCACCATGACACCGCCCCGAGACGTCGCCCCTTCTTGAAGGGTATCGGGAATATCGATGGCCACAACGACCTCGCCGTTGCGCGAGAATGACACGCGGTGCGGGAGCGATTCGTCGTGGACCACCCTTACTTTTTTAAGTTCCTCCTCCCGTCCTTGGGCCGTGAGGGGGGGCTGGAATCCCTTGTCTGTCGATTGAGGAACGAACATCCGCGAAATGGTCTCCGCGCCCATACCGTGGCCGTTGTCGACGACCATGATCGTGTGATCGGTAAGTTCGGCGCGGATGCTTCTGTTTTGGCTTTCCGCGGGATCATAAGGGGGAAGCCCTGCCGGGGCGACGATCGTTTTCTCCTCAAAACCATTCACTTTGGTCGGCTTGGCATCCCGGGCGGTTTGCGTCGTGATCTTGACCTCCGACACGAAAGGAAAGCGTTTTCCGATCCCCTCGACGATAGCCTTTTGGGAGAGGGGGTGTTTCTCGTCCGTTTCGCTTTCATCCGCCGGGATCTTAGCTTGGACCGTTAATTTCACCACCGTACCCTGCTCGAGCGGCTCTCCGGCCGCGCTCTCAAAGGACGCCCGCGGAATTTTCCGTATCTGGATATAGTGTTGCCCCGTTCCGCTCCTGAGGATCGTGAGCTGATAGGGGGACTCGCCCGCGCTTTTTGTGAAAACGTCGATGCGGTCCGCCCCTGTGGGCCTGAGCCAGTCAACGATCTGTTTGACGCCTTTGCCGAACTGCCCGATCTTGAGCCCCAGCGCGTCCAGGCTGTTCGCGACCGCTTCGTAAACACCCTGAGCGTGCGCTTTTCCGCTCTGTTTTGAGATCGCGATGTCGAGCCTCGGATCGGCATACGTGTCTTCATTGATCGCATCCAGGATCTCCTTCGTATATTTACCGTCGGCGAGCCGCTCGTATATTTTCCGGCGGAGTTCAACCGGCGTTCCCTTTTCGGTGATCCCGAGAATGTTCGTGATCTGCGCGTCCGTCAAAAGTCCGCGGGCCAGCTGGTACTGCGCGTGCACGAAATGCTCAAGGTCCACGCCGGAGAAATCCTGGGCCGGGTCCGAATATTCAAAAGCGCCCGGGCTGTTCCGCACCACTTTCGGCTTTTCGCTCACGCCCGGAACGGCTTTCTTTTCGGGCGCTTTTGCCGCTTCCGGTTTTTTGGCCTCGCCGAAACCAAATTTTTTCTTGATCCACTGCCACGTCGTCTCACGCCCGGGTTTTTTCTCCCCTTTTTCCGCCATCCGGGCGCCCTGCGCGGCTTCTTTCGCGAGCTGGTCGTAGGTTCCCGCGAGGGCCGGGCGGGCGACCGAAAGCGCGGTCATCGCGATCTTAAGCTCCTCGGCGGATATTTCCCCTTCCGCGACGGCGCGCGAGGCGTGTTGCGAGAGCGCTTCGCGGTTCCGTTTGGAATAGGGATTGATCGCCATTTCCGCCATATGGCCCGGCACCACCGGCGCGGGTCCGGCAGTGGCCGCCGTGTCAAAATCCGCCTGAAGCCCGAAATGATCGGACACCCAGGGCGCCTCATCGAACACGATCCTGGAGTCACGGGGCGTGAGCCCTTTTCCGAAAATAAAGTCCAGCCGTTTGCTGGGGAACGTCACATAGGGATTCTTTCCCTCGAAGAACGTGATCCCCTCGACGCCCGGATTGAGACTGCGGAATGAATCCGCGTACTCGGGCAGGCGTTCCCGGTGGTTCTGATAAGCTTCGTATTCCGAGAAGAAATTAAAATCCCCCGCGAGGAGAACGGGCTTGCCCTCGGGATTGGACGACGACATGAATTCCTTCACTTCGTCCAGCTGGCGCTGTCTCAACTCCACATCGGCCGGCATATGCGTCAGATGTGTCGTGAACACGAACATTTCCTTTCCGTCGGATAATTTAAGCTTCAACCCAATGAGAGGGCCAACATCAGAAAGCTGGCGGCGGTAAACATCAAGCACTTTTACCGAGGGA
>CAZBAY010000209.1:0-2285 GCA_964489945.1 uncultured Planctomycetia bacterium | reverse complement strand
AAGACGATCGACAACGATCTTTCGGGGACCGATTTCACGTTTGGATTCGACACGGCGGTCAATATCGCGATGGAAGCGATCGACCGTCTCCACACGACCGCTGAAAGCCACGACCGCATCATGGTCGTGGAAGTCATGGGGCGGCACGCCGGCTGGATAGCGATCCACGCGGGGATATCGGGCGGCGCGGACCTCATCCTCATTCCGGAGGTGCCTATCAAGATGAACGAGGTTTTTGACGTGATCAAAAAGCGCACCGAACGCGGAAAAAATTTCAGCATCATCGTCGTCGCGGAAGGCGCCAAATTCGATGGTTCCGAGGTACTCGTCGAGCAAAAGCCCGACGATTTTGGGCACGTGAGGCTCGGGGGCATCGGCGAGCTTCTCGCCAGTAAGATCGAGGAAAAGACGGGGTATGAGACGCGCGTGACGGTGTTGGGGCATATCCAGCGGGGCGGCAGCGCCACCGCCTTCGACCGCATGCTCGGCACGCGTTTCGGCGCTAAAGCCGTCGAGCTCGTGAAAAAGGGGCAGTTCGGGCATATTGTGGCATTGAAAGGCAATGACATTGTGCCGGTGCCCATTGAAGTCGCCATCGGAAAGCTCAAAACGGTCGACCCTGATTTCTATCGGATGGCAAAGGCCTTTTTTGGTTGAACCGATGAAAGACAGCATCATTAAGGATATCCAGGACAGCATCAGCGTCAAGTCGGCGCTTCTAAAAAACCATGTGCCGCTCATTGAGACGGCGGCCCGCCGCGTCCTCGAGTGCCTGCAAAGCGGGAACAAAGTGATCTTTTTCGGCAATGGCGGCTCCGCGAGCGATTGCCAGCATCTGGCCGCCGAGATCGTCGGCCGCTATGAAAAGGAAAGAAAAGGTTTCCCCGCGATCGCGCTGACAACCGACACCTCGATCCTCACGGCGGTTGGGAACGATTACGGTTTTGACAGGATCTTTGAACGGCAGGTCGAAGCCCTCGGAAAAAAGGGCGACGTCGCGTTTGGGCTTTCGACGAGCGGAAATTCCAAGAATGTTCTATTGGGTATCAAGAAGGCCAAAGCGTTGGGCCTTTTTACGATCGGATTATCGGGACGGGACGGCGGAGAGCTGAAAGCGCTTGTCGATCTTTCGATCGTCGTGCCTTCTCAAAAAACCGCCCGGATCCAGGAATCCCACATCATGATCGGCCACATCATCTGCGAGAGAGTGGATGAGCTCCTCCACGGCTAAACTCAAATCGCTCGCCAGCGTTTTATCCCTCCTTATCAAGGAAAAGAAAAAAGGCCGTAAGGTTGTTTTCACGAACGGCTGTTTTGATATTTTACACGTAGGCCACGTCCGGTATCTCCAAAAGGCAAAGTCGCTCGGGGACGTGCTCGTCATCGGTTTGAACACCGATGCTTCGGTGCGCAAACTTAAAGGCCCTGAACGTCCGGTGACGCGGGAAAGGGACCGCGCCGAAGTGCTCGGAGCGCTTTCCTTTGTCGATCACCTTGTGCTTTTTTCAGACACTACGCCCGAAAGGCTTATCCGGGCGCTCCGTCCTGATTTTCTTGTGAAGGGGGGAGACTGGAAAAAGAAGGACATTGTGGGGAGCGGATTCGTGGAATCCTATGGGGGCAAAGTGAGGTCCCTTCCTTATATAGGGGGGTTTTCCACGACGGGCCTTCTGGAGAAGATCAAAAGGCTGTGAAACGGAGCGAAGTCCTTCGTATCCTGGACGCCAATTTTAACCGTTCCCGCGAGGGCCTCAGGGTCTGCGAGGAGATCGCGCGGTTCGTGTTGGAGCACAAGTCCCTTACCGGTGACCTGAAAAAGGCGCGGCATGACGTGAGTGATTCGATCAAAAAACTCCCGGTTTCCATAACGGAACTTGTGGGCGCCCGGAACGTCCGCTCGGATGTGGGACAGCATCCCTCGAAGCTTGAGAATAGCCGGCGCGACAGCCTGGCGCTTTTTTTGGCGAACGCCGAGCGCGCCAAAGAATCTTTGAGAGTTCTGGAAGAGACGGCAAAATTCTTGGATGAGAGGATCTCCGCGCGGTTCAAAAAAGTGAGGTTTAAGGTTTATGCCATCGAAAAAAGAGCTCTGCCAAAACTGGAAGCTTTACGTCATCACGGATCCTGACGCCGCCGGAAAGCGGTCTCTCGTTGACGTCGTAAAGGCCGCAATTGACGGCGGCGCGAGCGTCGTTCAGCTTCGGGATAAAAAGGCCCTTGACGAGGACCTGGTGCGGACGGCGAAGCGCCTCCTTGAGATCACAAGGCCTAAAGGGATCCCGCTC
>CAZBAY010000208.1:0-3823 GCA_964489945.1 uncultured Planctomycetia bacterium | reverse complement strand
GATCGTCATTCGTGTAAGGCATCACGATAAACCCCTCTTTCACGAGTTCCTTCGTCGCGGCCAAAAGCGCCTCGGTGTCCGGCAAAAGCGTTTTCTCGTCGCCGATCACCTCGAGCTTCACAAGGTTAGAAAGCCCGGCCGCCCGCCCGAGGCGGGCCACTCGAACTGCTTCCTCCTTCGTGAAACAGCCGGCGGTATTCGGTAGTAAAATATATTTTTTGGGATCGATCCGGTCGAGGAGCGACTCTTTCGTGCGATCGAGGTTCACGCGCCGCACGGCCACAGTCACCATCTCGGCCCCGGAAGCCTCGAGCGCCTTTTCCATCAGGTCGAGCGTCTGGTATTTTCCGGTCCCGACAATGAGACGCGATTTGATCACGATGTTCCCGAGTTTTATCATTTCAAATAGCCTCTACCACGGCGCCTTTTTCGACGACGACAATACCCTTCGGCGTCACGGTGAATCTTTTTTTGTCCTTTTCCGCGTCGTATCCGATCCGGGCGCGCGGCATGATCTTCACGTCCTTGTCGACGATCGCGTTGCGGACCCTCGCATAACGCCCGATGTCCACGCCTTCGCAAATAAGCGAATCTTCCACTTCGGCGTAGCTGTTAACGCGCACGTTGGGCGAAAGAATAGAGCGCAGGACGGAACCGCCCGAAATAATACAGCCATCCGCCACTAGCGAGTCCAAAGCCGTGCCGCGCCGCCCGCCGACATCCTGAGCGAAAACAAACTTGGCCGGCGGATACTGAAGCTGGTGCGTGCGAATGGGCCACTCCCGGTCATAAAGGTTGAACTGAGGCGTGATCTCGACGAAGTCCATGTTCGCCTCATAAAGCGCGTCGAGCGAGCCGACGTCCCGCCAGTAGTGCGCCTCTTTCCTGTTCATGTCCACGAATTGGTAGGCCATGACCTTGCGCGCGCCCTTTTCGATCATGTCCGGGATGATGTTCTTCCCGAAGTCGTGGTCTGAATCCTTTTTGGCGTCCGCCTCGAGTTCTTCTTCGAGGACCCAGCGGTCAAAAATGTAAATGCCCATTGAGCCGTAGATCGACTTGGGATCACCGGGCACCGTTTTAGGGACCTTCGGCTTTTCCTGAAAACCGACGACGCGGTTGGCATTGTCCACTTCGATCACGCCGACGCTTGTGCTCTCCTCTTTCGGCACCGGCACGACCGCGATCGTTACGTCCGCGTCGTTCTTCCGATGAAAATCAACCATCAGCTTGTAATCCATCTTGTAAACGTGGTCTCCGGCGAGGATCAGCACCTGCTCCGGATTTTCCACGCGCACCGAATAAAGATTTTGATAAATAGAGTCCGCCGTGCCCTGGTACCAATGCTCATCGACCCTTTGCTGGGCGGGCACGACGTCGATGTATTCACCGACTTCGGCGTTCAGGACGTTCCAACCCATGCGGATATGCCGCGACAGCGACATCGATTTGTATTGCGTGAGGACGTGAATGCGGCGGATCCCGGAGTTCACACAGTTGGAAAGCGTGAAATCAATGATGCGGTAGATCCCGCCGAACGGGACCGCGGGCTTCGCCCTATCCTTGGTTAAAGGATAAAGACGCTCGCCTTTTCCGCCCGCCATAATGAATGTTAAAAGCTTTTTCATAAGTTATTGTTCCAAAAAGAGTTATGAATGTGAGGTGTAATATTATAAAACGCGGACTTTAGATTTGCAAGTAGTTTTGAATCAATTGGAGGTTTTTAGTCCTCGAGTTTCGTGATCACCGGCAACACCAGGAACGTCGTCACCGTCGAGATCGCAACGAGCCAAAAGAAACCCGTGTACTGATAGAGCCACGAACCGATTAGACTGCTTCCCTCCATCGCGATGTTGCGCAAAGACATGAGGATCGCGAACATGGTCGCCTCATACCTGGTTTTCTGGCATATCTTCGCGGCGATCGAAAAGGTCGGCACGAAGCTGATGTAACCCGTGATGGCCGCTATGGCACTCACCGCTATCGCCGTCACCCCGTTCACGATCGCGAGGACCGCCGCGGTATTGACGGCCCAAATAAACACGGAAACGAAAAGCAATTTCTTGATCGGCACATTTTTAAGGAACTTCGCGAACAAAAAACACCCCAGGATCTGCCCCGCGCTGCCGATGCTCCCCAGGAGACCTATGAATTCCGGGTCAAAGTGAAGCACATCGCGCATACGGAAAAAGAACGGTGTGCCATAACTCGGACTAAAAAGGCTCAACCCCGTGAAGAGCGTCACCCATAGAAGCTGTGCGTTGCCCGCGAACTCGCGCACAGGCGTCACTAATGCGCCCTTGAAGCGCTGCCAGACGCCTTGGGTCCTCTCGAGCACGGCTCTTGTTTCGTCGAGCAACAACGCGAACGGCAGCTGCATGGCGACGATCGGGACCTGCAGCCAGAATATCTCGTACACCCCGAAGCGAGCCGCGAGCCACCCCCCCAGCCACGAGGAGATCCCCGCGCCGACGGCCCGGCTGCCCCAGCTCAGATTCTGATATTCGTTCGTTTTCTTAATGTCCGTGCTCTGCTGGACCACGTAGCCATCGATGATGACGTCCGCGATACAAATGGCAACGTTAGAGAGAAAGAAAAGACCCGTGTAATACCAAAAACCCGTCTCTCGGAACACCGCAAGCGCCGTCCAACACAAAACCGAGAGGACTGAAGAGACCACCAGGTACGACTTGCGTTTGTAGCCAAAGAGCGGGAAGTTATCGCTTACGGCGCCGAATAAGATCTTGAGGAACCACGGGATGGCGGAGATCGTGCCCATGAGCGAGATCTGCAGGACGCTCCAGTGCAGCGTCTCTTTCAAAAAGAGGGAAAACACAAGGCTTGCAAGGCCAAAACCCTGCAAAAAATAAATGAGGGAAACGAGCGCCTTTGTTTTATCCAGCTTTAGTTTCAAAGAGGTGCGGATTTAGGTCGCGCTAGCCTCGGCGGGTGGTTTGGGCGCGATGGGAGAACTCGGAGCTGCCGCAGCCGGCTCGGCTTTCACGGGAGCTCCGGCCTGAACAGGCATGGCTGGTATGGAACCTTTGAGCGAACGGGTCAGCATTTCCTTTTCGATAAGGGATTTTCCCCTCTGTGTGGAGAGGATGCCTAGCGAGAGAGACGTGATGACGAACACGACCGCGCAGACTTCCGTCGCGCGCGTCATGAACCTATTCGTCTGCGTCCCGAAAAGCGTGTTCGGCTGGCCTCCCCCGATCATTTCGGAGAGCCCGCCGCCGCGTCCCGCCTGGAGCAGGATCACCGCGATCAAAACCAGACATGCGCTAATATGAACGATCATAAGCAATGCGTACATTTTTACCTCACCTTTCTCAAACAGCTACGATACTTGCGTTCCGGACGATATCGGCGAACGAATCCGCCTCAAGGCTTGCCCCACCCACCAGGGCGCCGTCAATGTCGGGCTCGGACATAAGCGTCGCGATATTATCGGGCTTGACGCTCCCCCCGTAAAGAATTCTTAAGTCCTTCGCAACTTCTTCCCCGAAAGCGCGGACGATCTCTTTTCTCAGGAACGCGTGCGCCTCCTCAGCCTGCTGGGGAGTCGCGACTTTTCCGGTCCCGATCGCCCACACCGGTTCATAGGCGATGACCAATTTTCCCATTTCCTCCGCGGTAAAATTCAAAAATGACCCCTTGAACTGCGTGCCGAGGACCTGGATCGTTCTGTTGGCTTCCCGCTCTTTCAGCGTCTCGCCCACGCACACGATCGGCGTGAGTCCCGCTTTCATCGCGGCCCTGGTCTTGCGGTTCACTGTCTCATCCGTTTCATGAAAGAACTGCCGCCGCTCCGAATGGCCGA
>CAZBAY010000207.1:0-1679 GCA_964489945.1 uncultured Planctomycetia bacterium | reverse complement strand
CTTCTCCGCTGAATCACAATTCAGCGAGACGATTTTGGGAAGCAGGGAAACTCCTCTCGTATTTTGTCTTTAACCCTTGGACGTATCTGCTTACAGTTTCCTGCCTGACCATCTTTTCCCAGCTCCTCATAGCCCGCGCGTTGCTGGCCCGGACTATTCATGAGTTTTCTGCTGCGGCTGCCGATCCGGGCCCTGGGACTGCGTTGCGATCTGTCGGGTTCCTCGACGTGCTGTTCAAGTACGCCTGCGGAACCCTCGGTCGCGACATCTTGTCCCACGGCCTGTCTCGGCACCCTCGCGCCGGAAACTCATGAATAATCCGGGCTAGGAAACGAGCTGAAAGAGAATAGGTACCTGGTTGCGTTGCTTCCAGCCGTTGGATTTGTCATTCAGCCTTATGGCGTTGAACAATACTGTGCCGTGTACCTTGGGTTGTTTTTATTTTTCCTGTACCGGTTCAAAGAGAACGGCCGGGGAGCAAATCTGCTGCTCAGACTCGCCTGAAACAAAGAAGATTGTCTATCAATCGCGTTTCGCCCACTCGGATTGCACCGGCAATCCGCACCGGGCCTGCGATCCGGTCCACAGGCTGCATCTCATCGGGATCGACCACTTCCAGGTACTCGACATGCACCTGCGGTTCCTGCTGAAGGATTGCCAGCGCAGCCGCCTGAACTTCGCCTGCATCCGTTGCTCCCTCCGTCACGCGGATTGAGGCTGCTTTTAGCGCACGATACAAAGCAGCAGCTGCCTGCCTCTGCCCCGCGCTAAGGTGCCTATTACGGGAACTGAGCGCCAGCCCGTCCTCTTCTCGAACTGTGCCGAGAGCAATAATATCGATGGGAAGGTTCAAGTCCAGCACCATGCGCCGGACCAAGGCGAGCTGTTGTGCATCCTTCTCACCGAAATATGCGCGGTCCGGACGGACAATGTTGAATAGCTTCAAGACAATCGTGGCAACGCCTCGAAAGTGGCCCGGACGGAAGCGGCCGCACAAGTGCTCCGATATCCCTTCCACATCCACATGGGCGCGTTGTCGCTGCGGGTAGATTTCAGGCAAATCGGGAGCAAACAGGACATCCACTCGGCGCTCGCCGCAAAACGCGAGATCCGTCCCGATGTCCCTGGGGTAGGCGGTGAAGTCCTCGGCGGGTCCAAACTGCAATGGATTGACGAACACGCTGACAACCAGAAGATTACATTCCCTGCGGGCGGAATCAATCAGAGCGCCGTGGCCGGCATGCAGCGCTCCCATAGTGGGGACGAGGCCTAAGATCGTTCCTTGCCCAATGGCTGTCCGCCATTCTTTCAGAGCAGCAATAGTCTGAATAACCAGGGGCTGCATTATCTTGACGTATATTCTGCAGCCGGGAACCGGCCGCTGCGTACGTCCTCGGAGTACGCCTTTGCCGCAGCAATCATTGCTTCCCCCAGTGCTGCGTAACGTTTCACAAAAGGGGACGACAAAGAATTGAACAGACCGAAGGCATCGTAACTGACCAGCACTTGGCCGTCGCAGTCCGGACCTGCGCCGATACCAATAGTAGGAACGCATAAGCCGGCCGTCACCTTTTTTGCCACTTCTGCGGGAATGGATTCCAGAACGACCGCGAAGACCCCCGCAGCTTCCAACGTCTGAGCGTCCTCCAGCAAGCGGGCTGCCGTCTCCTCGGTGAGCG
>CAZBAY010000206.1:0-2941 GCA_964489945.1 uncultured Planctomycetia bacterium | reverse complement strand
TCGGTGATCTCGGCGGCGCTGATGATCGCGGGAATATTGAGATAGCTTTGAGCGGAGGGCGCGCGGCCGATACAGACGGCCTCATCAGCCAGGCGCACGTGCGGGGAATTGGCGTCGACCTCGGAGTAGATCGCCACCGTGCGGACGCCCATCTCTTTGCACGCCCGGATAATGCGAAGGGCTATTTCTCCGCGGTTGGCGACCAGAATTTTTGAGAACATCTGAATTTATTCCAGGAGATAGAGAGGTTGGCCGAATTCGACAGGGTCACCGTTGTTCACGAGGATCTCGACCACTTTGCCTCGCGCTTCGGCTTTGATCTCATTCATCAGCTTCATGGCTTCGATAACGCAGACCACCTGGCCTACCACGACCTCGGAACCCACCTGAAGGAAAGGCTGGGCGTCAGGGGCAGGGGCCGCGTAAAACGTGCCGACCATCGGCGATTTAATAACAATGCGGGAGGCGGCAGCCGCTTCCTTGGCCGCAATTTTGGCTTCCGCGATCTCCCTCGCCGCTTGGGCCGCGGCAGCCGGGCGCGCTTCATGCGTGATCATCTGCTCGATCGAGCCAGAGGCGCCTTTTTTGAGCCTGATCTTCATGCCCTCATTCTCGATCTCGATCTCCGAGAGGCTGTTGTCATTCATCAGTTTGATCATTTCCTGGATCTCTTTAAGGTTCATCGCGTCTCCTCAGGCTCTTTCGAGATATTGCCCCGTCCGGGTGTCCACGCGTATCTGGTCGCCGATACCCACAAAAAGAGGCACCTTGACCGTGGCGCCCGTCTCCACCTTGGCCGGTTTCGTGCCGCCTTTGGCCGTGTCACCCCTCACTCCCGGTTCCGTCTCAATGACTTTGAGAACAACCGAGGCCGGAAGCTCCACCAGCAAAAGTTCCTCTCCGTTAAATTTTCCCGTCGCTTCCATGTTGTCCATCAGGAAATCCACGCGTTGGCCAAGAAGCTCGGCGTCGACGACGACTTGTTGGTAGCTTTCCGTGTCCATGAAATGATAATGGCGGCCGTCATGATACTGATACTGGATCGGCCTCTGCTCGAGATACACCTCCTCGAACTTCTCGCCGGCGCGGAATTTCACGTCAAGCACGCTCCCGGTCTTGATGTTCCGCATCTTGGTGCTGACGATCGGTTGGCGCTGCTGCATTTTTACGAGCTGCCACTCGACGATCTCGAACATCTGATTTTCGTACTTGATGATGACGCCTGTCTTGAACTCACTTGTCGAGATCACGTGTCAATACCTCATTTCCATTCTTTGTGATAAGGACCATGTCCTCGATCCGGACGCCGATCTTGCCCGGAAGATAGATCCCCGGCTCCACCGTAATGACCATTCCGGGCTTCAGGATCGTCCGGCTGCGCGAGGAAACGCTCGGCGCTTCATGGATCTCAAGCCCCACCCCGTGGCCCGTTCCATGCCCAAAACGGCTCCCATAACCCTTTTTCACTATAAAATCCCGGCAGGCGGCGTCCACTTCACTAGCGGGGACCCCCGGTCCGGCCTTGCGGATACCGGCGCGCTGAGCGTCCCAAACGATCTGTCGGATCTTTTTTTGCAAAGGGCTCATTCTACCCAAAAAAATAGGCCGGGTCAAATCAGAGTGGTAGCCGTCGGCCACAACGCCCATGTCCACCAGAAACATGTCATTGTTTTTCACTTTTGCTGTCCCGGCGATGGCATGCGGCATGGAGGCCCTTGCTCCCGCAGCGATAATAATGTCAAAAGCCGGCTTTTCGGATCCAATGGATTTCGTGAAATATTCGAGCCTGCCCTGGATCTCCCTTTCCGTCATGCCCGGACGCGCGATCTCCCGCACATAATGAAAACCTCTCACCGCGATCCGCGCGGACTTCCGGATCGACGCGATCTCGCCGGCATCCTTGAAGAGTCTCAGTTCTTCCACCAAACCGTCGGTGGCTTTGATGCGGTTCGCGCCCAACCGGCGTTCAAGGCCGGCAAAGAAAGAGTGGGTCACGATCGAGGACTCAAAGCCAAGGCGCTTTGAGCGGATCTTATCGGCCAGGCCCCGGATGATCTCAAGGACCGACTGTTTGTCGCGGAGCACGACTTCAAACCCCGGAGCCTCTTTTCGTGCTTCTTCCGCATAGCGGGAATCCGTGATGAAATAACGCCCCTTCGGCGACACGAGGATCCAGGATTCTGTCCCTTTAAAACCACTGAGATAGGTGACATTCGGCCAAGAGCTGACCAAAAGCGCGTCTATTCCGCTCTTCTCAAACGTGGAAAAAAGTTTTCTTAACCGGGGGTTCACTTTTTCTTTTTCTTTTCCAAAAGGCTGATCGCGGCCAAAAGCCCCAGCTCGTAGCTTTTCACGCCGAATCCCGAGACCTGCCCAGCCGCGACAGGCGCGATGAGCGACTGATGCCGGAACTCCTCGCGGGCGTAGATGTTGGAGAGGTGGACCTCGACTGTCGGGATCCGGACGGCCGAGATCGCGTCGCGGATCGCGACCGACGTATGCGTGTAAGCAGCCGGGTTGATGACAAGCGCGTCAAATACGCCCCTCGCGTCGCCTATCTTTGAGACGATCTCCCCCTCATGGTTCGATTGGAACGTCTCAAGCGTGACTTTCTCCTCTTTCGCCATTTTTTTGAGACGCGCGTCGATCTCCTGGATCGTAAAGGACCCGTAGATCTTCGGCTCCCGTTTTCCCAGAAGATTCAAGTTGGGTCCGTGAATGACGAGTATCTTTTTCATGCGACCGCCTCTTCCTGTTTGAATTTCACGTGGTAATCATGCCTGACAAGATAGGTGATCCCTCCGATGAGGCTCAAAAAAAGAAGCAGGCCCAGCCAGAGCACCCCCACGGCCGCCGCGTATTCCTTGCCTACGTAGGGCGACAGGAAATAAACATAAGCGCCCTCGCGTATTCCCAACCCGTTCAGAGACGGCAGCATGCT
>CAZBAY010000205.1:0-7615 GCA_964489945.1 uncultured Planctomycetia bacterium | reverse complement strand
CAGAACGGGAGCATCGCCATAGGATCGCGCCGGACCACACCCACCTGGGACGTGGCGGCCGCCGTCGTCTCGGAAGCCATTGTCGCGCCGACGAACGTGCCGTGCTGCCAGTTGAACGCCTCGTACACGAGCGGCGCCAATTTCGCGCGGCGGCCGCCAAAAAGGATCGCCGAAAGCGGCACACCCGCGGGATTTTCCCATTCGGGAGAGATCGAGGGGCATTGAGAGGCCGGAACGGTGAAACGGCTGTTGGGATGAGCGCCTTTTTCGCCGGACGCCGGATCCCAAGGCTTGCCCTTCCAATCGAGCGCCCCCTGGGGCGGATTGTCTAATCCTTCCCACCAGACCGTGCGGTCTTTGGGATTGAAAACCACGTTCGTGAAAACGGTGTTCGACTGGATCAACTTCATCGCGGTGGGATTGGTCTTCATATTGGTCCCGGGAACCACGCCAAACATGCCGAACTCAGGGTTCACCGCCCAAAGCCTTCCGTCCGGCCCGACGCGCAGCCACGCGATATCGTCGCCGACGGTCCAGATCCGGTAACCCTTGAGCGCCGCCGGAGGCTGAAGCATCGCGAGGTTCGTTTTGCCGCATTGGCTGGGGAACGCCGCGGCGATATAATGGATCTCGCCTTTCGGGTTCTCGACACCAAGGATCAACATGTGTTCGGCCATCCAGCCCTGGGTCTTCCCCAGAAAACTCCCGATACGGAGCGACAGGCATTTCTTTCCGAGAAGCGCATTACCGCCGTAGGCGGACCCGACGCTCCAAACTGTGTTGTCTTCGGGGAAATGGCAGATGAAGCGCCGGGCGATATTGACATCCGCCTTGCCGTGGAGACAGCGCGTGAAATCATTCGATTGTCCGAGCTGGTCCAGCGCGGCCTTGCCCATGCGCGTCATGACGCCCATACTGAGCGTCACATAGAGGCTGTCCGTCAGCTGCACGCCGACCTTGCTGAAAGGAGACTTCGCCGGACCCATGATGAACGGCACGACGTACATTGTGCGGCCCTTCATCGACCCTTCAAAGATAGCGCCGAGCTTTTGGTAGGCCTCTTTGGGATCCATCCAGTTGTTCGTAGGGCCCGCGTCCTCTTTTTTGCCGGAGCAGATAAAGGTGAGATTCTCGGTGCGCGCGACGTCATTTTCCGCGGTCCGGTGATAATAGGAACCGGGGAATTTCGCGTGGTCGAGGGGCTCAAGCTCTCCCGAGTCCACGGCCTGGCCAGTCAAAGTTTTTTTCTCATGTTCACTGCCGTCGCACCAATAGATGCGGTCGGGCTTGCAGCGCTCCGCCATTTCCTTGACCCATTGAAGGACATGAGGGTTTGTCGTCAATTTTTTCTCATCAAGCTGTATCACGATCGTCTCCCGATTTGCTAAACTGCTTCCGTCGAGTTAAAATGAAAGGTATGAAACTCCGCAAACTAATGCTGGCTTCCCTAACCGCCCTGCTCGTATTGTTGAATGGCTTTCCGGCTTGGGGACAGGATCAGTCCCCCCAAGGCAGCTATCCCGCCGCCCTGAAACAGCTTCAGGCCAACCGTTCCCTTCTGACGCGTTACCGCGCGGAATACGCGAAGCTCAAACCACAGGAAGAAGAAGGATTTTCACCCAGTTTAAATCGCAAACTAGATAATCTCAAGTACAAAATTTTGGCCCTGGAAGAGGACCGTTCAAAACTGCTCGTCCTTCTGCCGCAAGCCCGGCAGGCGCACGAGATCATGAAGGACCTTCTCATCCGAAAAGAAAGCGTGGCACTTTTCGAGGAAGAGGCGGCGCGCGCGCCCAAAAAGGTCATGGCCCGCGCCGAAACGGCGCCTCGCACGCGGAAGGAAGCGGTCGCGGGGTCCCTCAACGCGATGCATGAAGAGGCGCTTGCGTACGTATCGGATAAGCGCTACGACCAAGCGGCGAAGATCTATGAAGAGATCATTCTGATCGACCCCGACGATGACCAGGCCTACATCATCATGGGACACATTTATCTCTTGTCGGGAATTTACGATAAGGCGGAGGAAGCGTTCATGAACGCGGCGCACATCGATCCGGAGAACACGACCGAGATCGCCCCCTTTTACGAAAATCTGATCATGCAGAACCCCAGCGACGATGCGGCCTACTCAAACCTTGGCTACGCGTACATGATCCTCGGGGAGTTCGTCAAAGCCAGGCAGGCCTTCAAGGACGCGCTTCAGATCAATCCGGCGAACCAGCCGGCGACGCAGGGCATCCAGTTCCTCGACGGCAACAAGCCCGCGTAACGCGCGCTAACTTTCGTCTCTCACTCTACCCCGCATCGACTTCTTGAACGACTGATGCTTCTTGGACTGGAGCATCTTTTCCTTCGCGCGCTTCGACCGCTTTCTTTTCTGGCGCCTGATCTTCTCGATCGCCTGCCGATGCGCCGACAAGATCCCAAGCGCCCTGTCTTCCAGCTTTTCTAAAAGCAGGCGCCTCGCGAGATAACGGTTCAGGCCCTGCGACCGCTCGCGCTGGCACCGGACCTCAAGTCCCGTCGGGACGTGCCGCAAGACTACGCAGGTCGAAACTTTATTGACGTTCTGTCCTCCCGCTCCGCCCGAACGGATGAAGTGCTCCTCCAGGTCCGCGTCGCGGACCGAGAGCTGCCTCATTTTTTCTTCTAAAACCTGGCTCTTTTCAGGAGAGACGGGAAATAAAAACCTTGTCACGGTAATGCCGCAGTTCGTCGATGGATTCGAGGATGTCGGCGCGGACACGGTGTGTCTGCTGCTTCAAGCGCGGCGCCTTGTGATCTTCAGGATACCAGCGCACGACAAGCTCCTTGATGGAACTCACGTCGATCACGCGGTAGTGTAGGAAAGATTCGAGTTTTGGCATGTATTTCACGAGGAACCGCCGGTCCTGCCAGACGGTATTGCCGCAGAGCGGAGCCGCTTTTTCCTTGCAGTGTTCCTTCACAAAATTGAGAACTAACCGTTCGGCTTTTTTCAGTGAAATTTTGGAGGCGCGGCATTCGTCCGTGAGTCCGGACTTTTTGTGGTGATGGCGGCTCCAGGCTTCCATCGAGCGAAGTGTTTTCTCGCTGTGGTGGATCGCGATCGAAGGACCTTCGGCGATGAGGTTCAGATCGCCGTCCGTCACGATGGCGCCTATCTCGAGGACCGTGCAGGTCTTCGGATCAAGCCCCGTCATTTCGAGGTCGAGCCAGACGAGATTCCCTGACTTTTTCACAAAGAACCGTCCGAGGCTTTCGCTTTGGTGAGCGCCCGCGCCAGCTCGTAAAGCTCTACCGGAACGGCCAAGACGACAGTATTGGAAGGCGTGGGCCCAAGCCCGTCCAGGGTCTGAAGCGTCCGAAGCTGCATCGCGCCCGGGCTCGCGTGCATCGTCCGGGCGGCTTCGGCGAGATTGAACGCGGCGAGCTTATCCCCTTCCGCTTTCGTGATCGTGGCGCGCTTTTCGCGCTCCGCGGACGCTTGGCGGGACATCATCTTCTTCAGGTCCTCGGGAACATCCACGTCCTGGATCTTGATGGCGGTTACCTCGAGGCCCCAGTTGGCGCTTTCCTTCCGAACGATGTTTTCGATCTCTTCCCCGATCTTCTGCCGCTCGGCCAAGAGGTCGTCGAACGACATGCCGCCCACGACGTCGCGAAGCGCCGCCTGGGAATACTGGGAGATCGCGTAATTATAATCCTGCACCTCGATGATCGCCGTCGAGGCCTTCACGACGCGAAAGTAAACCACGCCGTTTATCGTGACCGGTACGTTGTCCTTCGTGATCACCTGCTGCCTGGGGATATCGCGCGTGAGGACACGCATGTCGATCGTGTTCGTCCACTCGATGATCGGAACGATGAAATTGAGCCCCGGCTTGAGGATCCGGGTGAATCGCCCGAGCGTAAAGACGACGGAGTTCTGGTACTGCTGAACAACACGAATAGAAAGAAGCGCTATGATAAAGAAAATAACAACAAAAAAGACCGTCGGCATCGGGACTCCTTATGACCTATGAATGGGGAAAAACGCTAAAGCGGGACTAAACCAGCCTCTGTGCCCTGTTGTTTTTGTTCGTGCCAAAGAGCACGGAGGCTCTTTTTCCGTTCGTCGTAGCGGAAAGGCAGGTGATATTTATTTTTGCCTTCGCCAGCTTTCGCGAAAACGCCGCCAGAGACCCCACCTTGTTCGTGAGATTTGAAACGAGGACTTCTTTTTCCGACGTTTTGATACCCAACTTTTTGAGCGCCTGTTTGGCAGCGGCGTTGCGGTCCGTCACGACCCCGAAACACGCTTTCGAGCCTTCCCCGCATGCCCAGATCTCGAGGATGTTGACGCGGGCCTTTTTGAAAGCGTCCGTGACACTGGCCAGAACGCCGACCCGGTTGGGTGTGGAGAACTGCAGTTCCTTCATCTTCTTTGCCATCGCGACCCTCCTGCTATTTGCTGGTTGACCGACGCCGAGAAAATTGGTGGAGGCGGCGAGATTCGAACTCGCGTCTCTAACCTTCGAGGTCCGTAGCCTCTACATGCTTAGTCAATTTATTGGTGTCCCCTTTGAACTTGAGTTGACACAATTTCAAAGGGCAAGCCCTCTGTCGCTCTTGTCAGGCCCGCCAAGGACGCACGGATCTGACCAGTCTGTTGTCGACGCCCGGCCTCACCCCACAGACGAGGATGAGCGGACGGCTAACCGTTTTTAGGCGGCTAGGCGGAACGCCATCGGTGCCGCGAAAGGCACCGGTATTGTGTTTTTAGCGTTTGATGTTTTGCCAGGTGTTTAAGGAGGCCTCCTGACAACCTCCACATGCCACTAACGGATCAAAGAGCTAGATCGATTCCTGTCGCCCCCAACAAAATGATACCTCAATTCAGGACCGATTTCTATTTTTTATCTCGCGGTCGATCTCACGCTTGGCCGAGCGCTTTTTAATGTCCTCGCGCTGGTCGGAGTACTTTTTCCCCTTCCCCACAGCGAGCTCCACCTTGGCGATCCCCTCTTTATTGAAATAAAGCCTTAACGGAATGAGCGCCAGCCCCTTTTCCTGCGTCTTGGCCGTGAGCTTGTTGATCTGGGATCGGTGAAGGAGGAGCTTGCGTTTCCGCAAAGGCTCGGGGTTCTCGCGGTTGCCCATTTCATAAGGCGCGATGTATAAATTGTACAAAAAGAGCTCTTCCCCGTCGGCGCGGGCAAAACTGCCGGCAAGGCTCGCCTTATGGTCCCGGAGGGACTTCACCTCGCAGCCGCTCAGCATGATCCCGGCCTCAAGCGTTTCTAGGATGAAATAGTCACGCCCGGCTTCGCGGTTCGTCACGATCACGGGATTCTGATCTTTTTCCTTCATAGCGGTTACTATAACACAACCCCTTCATAACCTTCAATCGATTGACATAAGTTGTTGCTTTTAGTAAAGTTACGTCATGCGTGGATCAAAATTTCGGGCGGCTGCATTTTCCGCCGTTCTCTTCGGAACCATGACACTCTTTCCCGGCTTGGGATCAGCGGAAGAAACGCCGGCAAGCCTCACTTCCCCTTCTCAGGAGCATATCGGCAAGATCCGCTCCCTTCACCTGGGCGCGGAGGACCTGATGGAGGCCGAGCACTACCGGCAGGCGCTCGAGCTCTACCTCGAGATCATTCTCCTGGAGCCGGATGACGAAACGGCGTACGCCAACATGGGCCGCGCCTACATGATCCTCGGGCAATACGAACGCGCCGAGAATGCCTTCCTCAACGCGCTCCACATCAATTCTGAAAATGAATTGGCTTACCTGGGGCTTCAAAAATTGAGGGACCCGGACAGGCCCCTCGAGGTGGAATAAACCTAGCGGCCGGGACCCTTTCGGCGGCTTGCTTTGTCAGCGAAAAGGTCCTTGTCGGCCTCCTCGACCAGCTTCTGAGTATCGGTCGGGTAGAGCGGGTCGACCGACGGATCATACGTCGCGACCCCGATGCTGACGGAAGCGTTTTGCAGCGCGGGAGCGAGCTCTTTGGCCATCGCGTGGTAGAGGCCTCTAAGACGCTCCCGGTAGGCCTGAGCTTCTTTCATCGTCGTGTGCCACAACAAGATCACAAATTCGTCTCCCCCGTACCTCGACACGACGTCGTAGCCTCTCACGCTTTCCTTAATGACACGCGCGGCGCGCTTGATCATATCGTTGCCCACCTCGTGGCCGAGCGTATCGTTAATTTGCTTGAAGCGGTCGAGGTCCGTCATCACGATCGATACGGGAAGCCTTCCCTTTTGGCACCTTTTCCATTCATCTTCGAGCCGCATCCTCAAAAACTCGTAGGTATAGAGCCCCGTTAATTTATCCTGGATGACCCGCGTTTCGAGGCCTTTGTTTTCCAAGAGAAGCTTGAGCGAGTGGGCAATGATCCCGGCGACGAGCGCGAGGATGGGACCACCGAGAAGAACAAAAGGCTCCGCGACGAGGTCCTTTTGGAACGTCATCTGGGCGCCCATGAAGAGCGTGAAAAAAATGAGCAAGAAACCGAGCATGCCCAGCCAAAAACGGCGGAGAACGAAAAGGATCAGGACACCCAGCGAGGCTAGCCAGGAAAAGACAAAGGTCGCTTCACCCGGAACGGTGCGCAAGAGACGCCCTGAAGCGACGGAAAGATACTCATTGGCGTGGATCCCGATACCGGACATGATCCCGTAGGGCGTACGGTGCATGTCGGTAAAAAGCGAAGAGGTCAGCCCCACCAGCACGAGCTTCCCCCGCACATCCTTCTCAGAGATCTTTCCTTCCACGACTTTCCAGGCCGGAAGCGACTCAAAGTCATTCTCGGACGCGAGATAATTGATCGCGTAACTTCCGTCATCGGCCAGCTGGACGCGGCGAAGCGGAGAACCCAGGCTCACCGCGGCCTCTTCCCTATCGAAACGCGGCCCTTTACCGGGAGCGCCCAAATGAGACGCGAGGATCCTAAGAGGAAATGAGCCTTCGAACCGGCTCCCCGCGTCTTGAGGATCCGCCGGAACGGGCAGACTTCCCGCGAGCGATTGGATCCAATAGGGGCGCAGGAAATAGGACCGGCGGATAGCAAAATCCGGGTCCACGATCTTTTCCAGATAGCCGGTCCCCGAAACAGCCTCCGCGAGGAGAGGGCTCGGCAAAACCAGGCTATTTTCTTTATCGAACGTGACGCCGATGACGACGTTGCCGTGGTCGCGCATCGCGCGCGCCAATCCTAGCGTGGAAGCTTCATCCCCGCCCTCGAGCCCCGCGAACGCCACATTCAGCCCGATCGTTCGCGCGCCCCGCTTGGCGAGCTCGTCGATCATACGGGCGAATACCGCACGCGGCCAGGGCCACCGGATCCCGAGCTTGCCGCTGGAATCTTCGTCGATCGTGACGATAACGACATCCTTGATCTCATCGGGAATATTGGACGATACATGGCGTATCTTGAAGAAAATATCGCGGATCTGGGAGGAAAAATTCTGCAGGCCTTCGGAATTCTCGTAGTAGGCCGGAAGGCAGAAGAAGAAAATTGAAAAAACAACCAGCACCGCGACCGTGTAAGTGTGTTTTTTCATAATATGGTGCGGAAGGCGGGAGTTGAACCCGCAAGCCTTGCGGCACAGGCTTCTGAGACCTGCGCGTATGCCAGTTCCGCCA
>CAZBAY010000204.1:0-10654 GCA_964489945.1 uncultured Planctomycetia bacterium | reverse complement strand
GGCCGCCTGCGAGATCTACACCGATGTCGACGGGATCTATACCACCGATCCGCGGATCGTGAAGGACGCGCGGAAGCTCCATCGCATCAGCTACGAGGAAATGCTGGAGCTGGCATCGTCCGGCGCGCAGGTCATGCAGTCGCGCTCGATCGAAGTGGCGCACAAGTTCAACATCCCGCTCCACGTGCGGAGCAGTTTTTCGGACAAGGAAGGAACCTGGATCGTGAAGGAGGATAGATCGATGGAAGACGTTTTGATCCGCGGAGTTTCATTGAGCAAGAACGAGGCCAAGCTGACGCTGAACGGCGTGCCGGACCATCCGGGCGTCGCCGCGACGATCTTCCGGACGCTCGCAGACGCCGGCGTGAATGTCGACATGATCATTCAGAACATCGGCAAGTCCTCGAGCACCGACATTTCGTTCACGGTGCCCAGAAGTGAAGTGCACACCGCTTTGACGAAGCTCAAAGCCGCGTGGCGAAAGATCGGTTTCAAGGCGATCTCGGAAGATTCGAACGTCGCGAAAGTGTCCGTCGTCGGCATCGGGATGCGCAGTCACGCGGGCGTGGCCGCCGCGATGTTCGAGGCGCTCGGGAAGAATAAGATCAACATTGAAATGATCTCGACGAGCGAGATCAAGATCTCCTGCGTCGTGAAGAAAACGGACGGGGAGAAAGCCGTGAAGATCCTTCACGCCACGTTCAAGCTCAATAAGCAAAGGAACCATGGCCGGTAAAAAGATCGAAGTCTACGATACGACGCTGAGGGACGGTTCGCAGGGAGAGGGGATCTCCTTCTCCGTGCAGGACAAGCTTCTCATCGCAAAAAAGATCGACGATTTGGGATTTCACTTTATCGAGGGCGGCTGGCCGGGGGCAAACCCGAAGGACATCGCTTTCTTCGAGGAGATCAAAAAGGTGAAGCTCAAGAACGCCAGGGTAGTGGCTTTCGGTTCCACACGCAAGGCCCATTCCAAAGCTTCCGAAGATGAGAACCTGAAGGGTCTTCTTGCCGCGGAAACCAAGGTCATCACGATCTTCGGCAAAAGCTGGGACCTGCACGTCCGCGAGGTGTTCCACGTTGAGCTCGAGGAAAATATTCGCATGATCCACGATTCGGTGAAATATCTAAGATCAAAGGGCCGGGAAGTGGTCTATGACGCGGAGCATTTTTTTGACGGCTACGCGCAAAACCCCAAATACGCGCTGAGAACGCTTGAGACGGCTAGGGACGCCGGGGCCTCCGTTCTCGTACTCTGCGACACGAACGGCGGCACCATGCCGTCCAAAGTTTTCAAGATCGTTTCCGAAGTCAACACGAAGCTTAAATTTCCTCTCGGCATTCACACCCACAACGACTGCGGGGTCGGCATCGCCAACGCCGTAAGCGCCGTAGAGGCGGGAGTGAGGCACGTGCAGGGAACGATCAACGGCTTTGGGGAGCGCTGCGGCAATCCAGACCTGCTTTCGATCGTGGCCAATCTTCAGCTCAAGCTCGGGTTTTCCTGCGTAGCGCCCGGCAAGCTTAAGGAAATCACAGAGGCCTCGCGCTATGTCAGCGAAGTCAGCAACATGATACAGCCCAAGAATCAGCCCTACGTGGGCCCAAGCGCTTTCGCGCACAAGGGTGGCGTTCACATCAATGCCGTGATGAAAAATCCCGAGACTTACGAGCACATTGACCCGTCGGTGGTCGGCAACCGCCGCCGCTTTCTTGTTTCGGAGCTCGGCGGCAAGACGAACATTCTTTTAAAAGCGCAGGAGCTGGAGATCGACCTGGAAAAAGAATCTCCCGAAACACGAAAAATTTTGCAGGAGATCCAGCGGCGCGAGCATGAGGGCTACCAGTACGAGGCGGCTGAGGCGAGCCTTGAGCTTCTCATGCAGAAGGAGATGGGAAAAATGAAGGAAAACGAGTTCTTTAAGGTGACCAAAGCTTCGATCGACCATGAATTCATCGGCGACAAAGAGTCAACGGCGCGCGCTCAGGTCACGCTCGTCGTCGAGGGAAAGCGCGAGGAGTTCAGGGAGACCGGCGACGGTCCCGTCAACGCGCTCGATAAGGCGTTCCGCAAGGCGCTTGTAAAACATTATCCCGCGATCAAGGACATTCATCTGGATGATTACAAGGTGCGTATCGTGAATTCCAAGGCCGGCACCGCCGCGAAAGTCCGCGTTTTTATCGAATTTTGTGATGAAAAAAATACCTGGACCACCGTGGGCGTGTCTACCAACGTCATCGAGGCCAGCTGGAAGGCCCTTGTGGACGCGTACGAATATAAACTTTTCAAGCTGAAAAAGCGCTGATCCGTAATGGAACCCCACGCCTCCGAGCCGCTTCCGCCGGTTTACAATCCCAAGCTTGTCGAAAAGAGCTGGTACCAGTTCTGGACAAAAAAGGGTTATTTTAAGGCAGTCCCCAAAGCCAAAAAGAAACCCTACACGATCGTCATCCCGCCGCCCAACATCACTGGCATCCTGCACATGGGGCATGCGCTCAACAATACGCTGCAGGACATTTTGATCCGCTACAAGCGTATGAACGGTTTTGAGGCGCTCTGGATGCCCGGTACCGACCACGCGGGGATTGCGACGCAGAACGTCGTCGAGAAATCCCTCAAAGAGGAGGGGTTGACGCGTCACGCGCTCGGCCGGGAAAAATTTTTGGAACGAGTCTGGAAATGGCGCGAGAAATACGGCAACACGATCATCCGCCAGCTTCAGCGGCTCGGCGCTTCGTGTGATTGGGACCGCATCCGTTTTACGATGGACGAGGGGCTTTCTCAAGCCGTGCGCGAGGTTTTTGTCAGGCTTTATGAAAAGGGCCTCATTTATCGCGGAAAATATATTATCAATTGGTGCCCGCGCTGCCAGACCGCGCTTTCCGACGAAGAAGCCCAACACAAAGAAGTGCCCGGGCATCTTTACTACATCAAGTACGCGATCGAGGGCACCGATCAGCACGTGATAATCGCGACGACGCGCCCGGAGACGATGCTGGGCGACACAGCGATCGGCTATAACCCGAAAGATGAACGCTACCGCCATCTGAAAGGCAAGACGGCGATCCTGCCGCTCCTGAACCGCCGGCTCAAGATCATCGAGGATGAGCTCATCGACCCCAAATTCGGCACCGGCGCGCTCAAGATCACGCCGGCCCACGACCCGGTGGATTTCAATCTCGCCAAAAAACACGATTTGGAATTCATCAATATCCTGAATCCCGACGGCACGCTGAATGACGCGGCGGGTCCGTACAAGGGGCTGGACCGGTTCGAGGCGCGGAGAAAGATCATCACCGAGCTGGAGGACCGGAGGATACTCATGGAGGCGAAAGAGCACCTTCATTCCATCGGTCACTGCTACCGTTGCCACACGGTCATCGAGCCCTATTTGTCTTCCCAGTGGTTCGTCAGCATGAAGCCGCTCGCGAAGCCGGCGATCGCCGCGGTGAAAGAGGGAAGGACCGAATTCGTCCCTAAGCGCTGGACAAAGGTCTACCTCGAGTGGATGACGAATATCAAGGATTGGTGCATCTCGCGGCAGATCTGGTGGGGGCACCGTATCCCGGTCTGGTATTGCCCGGCCTGCCGTTCTAAAGAACCCATCGTGACGGGCGAGACGCGGGGGTCTCATAAAGTTTATACGGAGCCCGGAATGATCGTCTCGCGGCAGGCGCCCAAAGCGTGCCCCGAATGCAAAAATATGGACCTCGTACAGGACCCGGATGTGCTCGACACCTGGTTTTCCTCCTGGCTATGGCCTTTTTCGACGCTGGGGTGGCCCGAGAAAAATAAAGACCTTCAATATTTCTATCCGACCTCCTGTCTTGTCACAGGCTACGAGATCATCTTTTTCTGGGTCGCGCGCATGATGATGGCCGGCTGCGAGTTCATCGGCAAAGAGCCGTTCAAGCAGGTTTACATTCACGGCATCGTGCGCGACGCGCAGGGCGCCAAAATGTCTAAATCGCTCGGCAACGTTGTCGACCCGATCGACATCATTGACGCCTACGGCGCCGACGCGCTGCGGTTCGCCATTATCACGATCACGGCGGAGGGGCAGGACGTCTTCGCCTCGAAGGAAAAATTCGAGGTCGGGCGCAATTTCGCCAACAAGATCTGGAATGCCGCGCGCTTCACGTTGATGCACCTGGACGCCAAGACGATCGAATCGTTCAAGAAGCCCCCGCAGGTCGCTTCATTAAACCCCATTGACCGCTGGATCCTGAGCCGTCTCAACCAGACCATTTTTCACGTAACGGAAAGCCTCGAGCGCCTGCGTTTCAACGAGGCCGCGTCTACGCTTTATGATTTCTTCTGGCACGAGTTTTGCGACTGGTACCTGGAACTCGCCAAGCCCAACATCCGCTCTAATGAAACGCAGTGGGTCGTCCATCACGTACTGGACCGTTTCCTCAAGCTCCTGCACCCGTTCATGCCGTTCCTGACCGAGGAGATCTGGCAAAAGCTGCCGCATATCGGTGAATCGATCATGGTGAGTGATTGGCCCAAGGCCAATACGAAGTGGATCGACCGGAAGATCGAGTCCGCCATTGAGCTTGTGGTCAGCGAGATCCAGGCCATTCGCAATGTCCGGAGCGCCTGGCAGATCAACCCCAAAGACTCCGTGACAGTGGCGGTCAAGACCTCGCGCGACAAGGAAATGCATATCCTCAGGGATTATTCGACGTATATCGTGCAAATGGCAAAAATTTCGTCGCTTCAGATCGGAAAGCACGTCACGCGTCCCAAGGAATCCGCCGTCGCCAATATCGGACAGGTGGAGACCTATGTCGTTCTCACCGGCCTCATCGATATTCAGGTTGAGCGCCAGCGTATCGAGTCAGCGCTCGAGGAAGTTGAAAAAATGATACGCGGTCTCGAGGGGCGCTTGCGCAATGAGGAATTCCTGAAGAAAGCCCCGCGCGACGTCGTCGAGAAGGAAAAATTGAAAGCCGAGGAGCTCGCCAACCGCAAAAAGCGGCTCGAGGAAAACCTTCATACGTTAGGGGAGTGAAGCGTTATGCTGAAACCCGAGGTCATCGATCCCATCGTGCAGGCAGCCCTGCGGGAAGATATCGGCGGTAAGGACATCACGACGACCGCGATCATCCCCAGGAATCTCGCGATCAAGGCGGACATCGAGTTCCAGGAGAAAGGCGTCCTCTGCGGCATGCAGATCGCCGAGCGCGCCTTCCGCCTGGTTGACGAGAATCTCCGTTTCCTGCCCGTCGCGCATGACGGAGAGTTGATCGAGAAGGGACGGGAAGTGGCCTACATCGAAGGGCTTGGAGCCTCGGTCCTCATCGCGGAGCGTACGGCGCTCAATTTTCTCAGCCATCTTTCCGGCATCGCCACAAAAACCCGCCAATTTGTTGACAAGGTCAAAGGCACGCAGGCGAATATCCTGGATACACGCAAGACTACGCCGGGGCTGCGTGTCTTCGAGAAATATGCGGTCGCGGTCGGCGGGGGAACGAACCATCGCCTGGGCCTTTATGACCAGGTGCTGATCAAGGACAATCACCTTCGCATCCTCCGCAAAGAGGCGCTTGAGGACATCGTGGACCAGGCCAAAAAGAGCGCGCTGAAAAGCACGATCATCGGGATCGAAGTGAAGAACCTGAAAGAGCTGAAGGCCGCTCTCAAGAGCAAGGCGGATTATATTCTGCTCGATAATATGAAGCCGGAGGACGTCCGTGAGGCCGTCGCGCTCCGCGCCAAAGCGGGGTGCAAGATCGCGCTGGAGGTGTCCGGAGGCGTGACCCTTGAGAACGTCCAGGCATTCGCGCAGACCGGTGTTGAGCGTATTTCGGTCGGTGCTCTCACGCACGGCGCGCCCTCGGTCGACATTTCCCTCAACATCGTCGCCTAAGCGAGGTCCTCGGTGAATTTTAAGGTCCGAAGCCCTTTCAAACCCAAAGGGGACCAGCCCCAGGCCATCGAGAAGCTCGTCCAGGGCGTCCGGACGGGAAAACATTCCCAGACTCTTCTCGGTGTCACCGGAAGCGGCAAGACCTTCACGATCGCGCATGTGATCGCCCAGCTCAACCGCCCGACGCTCGTGCTCTCCCACAATAAAACGCTTGCCGCCCAGCTTTACAGCGAGTTCCGGGAGGTCTTTCCTGATAACGCGGTCGAATATTTCGTCAGCTACTATGATTACTATCAGCCCGAGGCTTACATTCCACACACGGACACTTACATCGAAAAGGATTCCTCGATCAATGAGGACATCGACCGGTTGAGGCTTCGCGCGACAAGCTCGCTCCTTTCCCGGCGCGACTGCATTGTCGTGGCCTCCGTGTCGGCGATCTACGGATTGGGTTCGCCCTCGGAATACAAAGAACTCCTGGTTTTTTTGAAGACGGACCAAACGTTGCCCCGCGAGGACCTTTTAAAAAAGCTCGTGGATATCCGGTACGAAAGGAACGACGTGGATTTCCAGCGGGGGCGTTTCCGCGTGCGCGGGGACGTCGTTGAGATTTTTCTCGCCTATGAGGAAACGGCGATACGCGTCGAATACGAGTGGGATCTGATTAAAAAACTTTCCCGCGTCGATCCTCTCACGGGCGAGGTTCTCCATCCGCTCGACGGCATCGCTGTTTATCCGGCCAAGCACTTTGTGACGACTCAGCCGACGCTCGACCGGGCGGTCGTTGAGATCGGGAAGGAGCTGGAGGTTAGGCTCACGGAACTCCGCTCGCAGAATAAATTAGTGGAGGCCCAGCGGCTCGAGCAGCGCACCCGCTACGATATGGAAATGATGCGGGAACTGGGCTACTGCTCGGGGATCGAGAATTATTCGAGGATCATTTCCGGGCGGGCGCCGGGATCAAGGCCTTATTGTCTCATGGATTATTTTCCGGAAGATCTCCTGACCGTTATCGACGAGTCGCATATTTCGGTCCCACAGATCGGCGGCATGTATTTCGGGGACCGGTCGCGCAAGGAAACGCTCGTCGATTACGGTTTTCGCCTGCCGTCGGCGCTGGACAACCGGCCGCTGCGGTTCGAGGAGTTCGAGGCAAAGATCAAAGACACGATCTTCGTGTCGGCAACGCCGGCGGACTATGAGATAAAAAGATCGCAGGGCATTGTCGAACAGGTGATCCGTCCGACAGGACTCCTCGACCCGCCCATCGAGGTCAGGCGCACTAAAGGCCAGGTCGATGATCTCCTGGAGGAAGTGCGGGCGAGGGCGGAGAAACACGAGCGGGTGCTCGTCACGACGCTGACGAAACGCATGTCCGAAGACCTGGCGAAGTATCTCCAGGAAATGGGGTTGCGGGTCAGGTACCTCCATTCTGAGATCGGCGCCATCGAACGCGTGGAGATCCTGAGGGACCTTCGCCTCGAGAAATTCGACTGCCTTGTCGGCATCAACCTCCTGAGAGAAGGCCTCGACTTGCCGGAAGTGTCGCTCGTCGCGGTGCTCGACGCGGACAAGGAGGGTTTCCTCAGAAGCCAGACGTCGCTCATTCAAGTCGCGGGCCGCGCCGCCAGGCACATCAACGGGTACGTCATCATGTACGCGGACACGATCACCGGATCTATGCGTAAAACTATTTCCGAAACGAACCGCCGCCGCGCGATTCAGCTCGAATACAACAAAAAGAACGGGATCACGCCGACCTCCATCCGGAAAGAAATTCGGGAGGGTATCGAGGCGATTAAAAAAGCAAGGGAGATCGTGAAAGAGGTGGCGGGGCTCCCTGACGATGTTCAGGACGCGTTTCAGGTGCTGAGCGACCTGGAAAAAGAAATGGAAGAGGCGGCGCGCGCTTTGCAATTCGAGCGCGCGATCGAGCTGCGCGACCAGGTGAAGGCGATCCAGAAAAGACTCGAAAAAGAAAGGCCAGTGGACACCCGTGAAGGAAAATCAGGTCCTCGATCTGCTAAGAGAGCATAAAGGCCTCGCTGTCTCAGGGGAGGAGATCTCCGCCAAGCTGGGCGTCACCCGCTCGGCAGTCTGGAAGGAGATGCAACATTTAAGGAAGCTCGGTTATGAGATCGATGCCCAGCCGCATCTGGGCTACCGGCTCGTCTCAGTCCCCGACAAGCTGTTCGCGGACGAGATCTCGCACCGCCTCGGGACGCAGATCGTCGGAAAAAACATTTATTCCTACGACGCGCTGGATTCCACGAACGACGCGGCCATTCAGCTGGGCGAGAAGGGCGCGAAAGAAGGCGCCTGCGTCTTCGCCGAATACCAGAAAAAGGGCCGGGGCCGCCGTGGCCGCTCCTGGGTGTCACCCAAGGGAAAAAATTTGATCCTCTCGGTTCTGCTTCGTCCGAAGCTTTCGCCAAGCCAGGTTTCACGGATCACGCTGATGGCGGGCGTGTCGGCGGTACGGGCGATCCGCTCAGTCACCTCGCGAAGCTTGGGGATCAAGTGGCCGAATGATATCCTGTATCAAGGCAAGAAAGTGGGCGGCATCCTTACGGAAATGAGCGCGGAACCGGACGAGGTGCATTTTATCGTTCTTGGTATCGGGATCAACGTCAACGCCGATCCCGCGGAGCTTCCCCCGGGCTCGACCTCTTTGAAAACGATCAGCGGGAAGCCCGTTGACCGGCCCGGCTTCGCGCGCGCGCTTTTGAAAGAACTCGACGCTGATTACCGTTCGTTCAGGAAGGGTGATTTCGCGGCGCTGTCGAGATCCTGGGAGGAATACTCCGCGACCTCCGGAAAACGCGTGGTGGCAGCCGTCCAGGGACGAAAGGTCCAGGGGCAGGCGACGGGCATCGACGAGGACGGGGCGCTCTGGATCCGGAAAGACGACGGTTTGCAGGAAAGGATTTTAGCGGGAGATATTGAGCACTTAAGATGAGATCAATTATTGCGGTGGACATAGGGAACACGAGCATACTGGCAGGTTATTTTTCCCAAGGAAAAATACTAAAAACCTGCCGCATCCCGACGAACGAAGCTAGGGGAAAGGCCATTTCGGGGTTTAAGAAGGCTTTTCCGCTTCATCGTGTGGAGGCTTTTGTCATCGCAAGCGTTGTCCCCGGCGTGGGGCGGTCGTTCCGGAAGGAAATTCCCGCAAAGCTTGGAATTCCCGCCTATCTTATTGGAAGCGATCTCAAGGCGCCCATCGTGAACCGTTACCGGACACCGGGCCAAGTGGGCGTCGATCGCCTAATGAACGCGCTTGCCGCTTTCAACCGTTATCGCCGGGCGGCCATCATTATAGATTTTGGCACGGCGATCACGTTTGATGTGGTGTCCCAAAAAGGGGAGTACCTGGGAGGCGTGATCGCGCCTGGCATTGAGATCAGCCTCGACGCTCTTTTCCAGAGGACGGCGCTTTTGCCCAGGATCCGGATGGCAGCACCAAAGGGTATCATGGGGCGCGACACCGTTGAAAGCATCCGGGCGGGCTGCGCCTACGGCATCGGCGGTCTCTGCGAGCGCATTATCGATGAGATAAAAAAGCACTATCGATTTAAACCTCTCGTTATAGCCACCGGCGGATACGCTCGATTTATGAGCAAGTATTGCCGGGGAATAGATAAGATAGAGGAACATTTGACCCTGAACGGGATATATCAAACCTCTTTAAATCTATAAGCTGTTTAAATTAAATGGGTTATGGCGTCTAATTTTTGCTCAAAAAATTCTTGACTTTAAAATCAAAAATCGCTATTATTTACTAGCACTCACAAAATAGGAGTGCTAACTCGCCCAGAGAGTTCTGGCAGGTTCTCAATTTTCCATTAAAAGGAGGAAGGTCAATGGCATCGCAAAAAGTACAGCCCTTGGGAGATCGGGTGCTCGTTCTACCGCTTGAAGCCGAGGAAAAGACGGCGGGCGGCATCGTGATCCCTGACACGGCCAAAGAGAAGCAGCAAAAAGGAAAGATCATTGCCGTCGGCAAAGGCCGCGTCAATGATGAAGGCAAGGTCGTTCCGCTCGAGGTGAAGGTGAATGACCAGATTTTGTTCGGGCGTTACGCCGGTACGGAAGTAAAAGTCGGCGCTTCCGAGTATCTTATTATCAAGGAAGACGACATCCTGGCGATCATCGGCTAGATCATCAATTAAACGGAGGTTTGAAAGCAATGGCAAAGCAGTTACAATTCAGCGACGAAGCCAGGCGCTCAATTTTGAGCGGCGTGGAACAGCTCGCGAGGGCAGTGAAGGTGACGCTCGGTCCCAAGGGCCGCAACGTCTGTATCGACAAGAAATTCGGCTCGCCGACGATCACGAAGGACGGGGTCACGGTGGCCAAAGAGATCGAATTGAAGAACCCCTATGAGAACATGGGTGCCGAAATGGTGAAGGAAGTCGCCTCGAAGACCAGCGACGCCGCGGGCGATGGAACGACCACCGCGACGGTTCTGGCCGAATCGATCTTCCGTGAAGGCCTGAAGAACGTGACGGCCGGCGCCAACCCGATGGCCTTGAAGCGCGGCATCGAAAAAGCCGTCGAGGCTGTTGTGGAGCATCTCAAGAAGCTTTCCAAACCCATCAAAGGAAAGAAAGAGATCGCGCAGGTGGCGTCGATCGCGGCCAATAACGACAGCGCAATCGGCGACTTGATCGCGGAAGCGATGGAAAAGGTCGGAAAAGACGGCGTCATCACGGTCGAAGAGGCGAAGGCCACGGCTACGACGCTCGAAGTCGTGGAAGGTATGCAGTTCGACC
>CAZBAY010000203.1:0-9047 GCA_964489945.1 uncultured Planctomycetia bacterium | reverse complement strand
CTTTTTATAGCGACGTTGGCGGTTTCTGCGAAGGCAGGCTAGGAGCTCCTTCTTGAGAGAGCCTTTGGCAAAGACATAAAGGTACGAGTAGATTGATTCGTGTGATATTCGCATGGATTTATCAAGAGGATACTCTTTTTGAAGGCGCATCGCAATTTGCTCAGGAGACCACTTCTTTCTGAGTAAGTTCTCGATTGCAGTCCAAAGCTTTGGATTCTTAGAGAGTTTGTGGTGGCCGGCATGCCTTCTTTTTGCTGATCGCTGAGCTCTTCTGTCTGCAGTGCAAGCTCGATAGGTTAAGCGATTTATTTTGCGGGATTGATTAACCTCGCGGCTTAAAGTGCTTTTAGATCTTAAAAGCTCTCTGGCGATCTGATTTAAAGACTTGCCTGAGGCTAACCCACGACTAATCTCTTCGCGTTCAACCAAGCTTAACCGATGATAAATAAGCTTATTACCCATAACTTGCAACCTCCTTTGATAAAAGCTAAGCTTATCAAAGTGTTGCGTTAAAAACTTGAATGCAGCCTGGTCCTGTAAACAAAAGGAAGAATCAAAGGTTTTGAGATCTTCAAAAAAGGATCATAAATTAACCAAAACCTTCAGAGTAAACTGGACGACGTCCTCGGAAGAGTGGCTAACGTGTCCCCTCGGGACGGGGTGCGGTAAAGGTAAACGGTAAAGGGGTCCGGTAAACGGTAAAGAGGCGGTATGAAAATCAAGGAGGAATTGATGACAAAATGGTTTGTTCGAGGCATGTTTTTTGGTTTTGGGGCGGCGTTTATTTTGGCCTCGCAGACTTTAGCGGTTGCGGCGGTTAGTCAGGAGATGGTCGGCGAGAAGGCACAAGCAGGGGGACAGGAGAAGGGAAACAAAGATCAGACTGTGTTTACAAAAGGTACAAAGCGGGTTTTGCGAACTGCGGCGGCCAGTCAAGAGATTGCTATTGAGGTGAAACATGGGGGACAGGAGACGGGAAACAAAAATCAGACTGTGTTCACAAAAGGCACAAAGCAGGTTTCGCGTACTGCGGCGGCCAGTCAAGAGATTGCTATTGAGGTGAAACATGGGGGGCAGGAGACGGGAAACAAAAATCAGACTGTGTTCGACACCTGACAATTGTCCCGGTCGGCTGTTTACAGGATCCAGTCGCTTTTTCTCGCCTGGCATACGCTGGCGATCCTGGCGAGCGCTGCGCCGGCATCTCACCTCATGGGGAAGGTCTATCCCGTCTTTAAGTCTTACGTAAATTTCTTTCGGATCCAAAATTATTGGGGATTTTTTTCTTCGATCACACAGCCGGGGGCGATTCTACGGTACACCGTGGAGGACGCATCGGGCCGGAAGCATGAGTTTCGCCTGACCGAAGACCTAAGGCGGTCCGACCCGAATTTTTTCCGCTATTGCTCGATTCATTACAGCATCCAGTCCGAAGAAGGGGATTATCTGAGCGGGGCTGCGCGTTACCTGTGCGGCAAGCACCTTGCGCTTGCGCCGGCGAGGATCCGCTTCACGCGGGTGAGCCAGTCGTTGATCTCGCCGCAGGAGTACGTCGAAGGGCGCAGGCCGATGGACGAGGAACGGATCGAAGTCGAGCCGCTCGACTGGGTCTCGTGCGGATGATCCCGCTCAGGAAAACTTGGGACCGTTTCTGGTTTTCGGGCGAGCCGCCCGAAAACCTCGACCTTATCCGGATCACTCTGGGCGTGGCTATGTTCGTTTCTTTCGGTGCCTCGAGCGGAGGGTTCTTTGAGTTTTATGGAAACGAGGGCTGGGTTCCCCTCGGCTCCTCTTTTTTTACGCAGCGCTGGCAGTGGATGGCGCTTCACGCGGTCTTTCTTGTTTCGTTGGGGGCGTTCGCGGTGGGCCTCGGGACGCGGTGGGTAAAATGGGTCGTCCTCGCCATCCATCTCATTTATATGCGCCGCAACCCCGCGATTCTCTACGGCGCGGACGTCCTTGCGCAGAACCTGCTCGTGATTTTGGCCGTGGCACCGATTGGAGGGAATTTCAGCCTGGACCGCTACCTCGCGTCCCGCATGAGTGGCACGACCAAACGGGATGTCCGGGAGTCTCCTGTGGATCCCCGATGGGCATCGGCCTGTATCCGCTTGGTTCAAGTTTTAATGGTCGTTGTTTTTCTCTCATCCGGGTTGTGGAAATTGAAAAACGAGGCTTGGTGGAGCGGGGACGCGGTCTGGATCTCCATGACGCGCTTTGAATTCATGAACGGCGCGTTTATGTGGCTCGCCCATTCACACTCGTTGTTGAACGTGATCTCATATGCGGCGCTCGCGCTGGAAATTTCTTATCCATTCTTTATCTGGCGGGAAGCCTCTCGTCCCTATTTTCTTTTTGGAGCCGTGATGCTTCACATACTGATCGCGACAGTACTGGGACTGCGCTACTTTTCGGCGGTGGCCATCGCGGGGCACCTTTCATTTTTACGCGCTATGGATTTAGCATTTTTTAAGCTAAAATCGCATACCCTATCGGATCTAGTCTCCAATGACCAAAAAGGGACACGTTAGGACGCAAAAGGCCATCATTGATGGGTTATATAGTTTCGCGTGTAGTTTGGTTTACGAGGGCCGAAACTATATAGACAGGAGATTGCTTCGGGCGCCTGCGGCGCCCTCGCAATGACAGAATGAAAACAATTTTTATAGCTGGTACTGACACCGCCTGCGGGAAAACGATCGTGGCGGGAGCTCTCGCGTCGGCTTTGAGGCAGAAGGGCCTCAAGGTTGGCGTGATGAAGCCCATCGCTTGCGGGAGCAGGGAAGACGCCCAGTTTCTCAAGGCCTGCGCGGGTGTGAAAGATTCGCTCGACCTCATCAATCCCATTTTCCTCTCTCAGCCCTTATCCCCGAACGTTGCCGCGAAGCTTGAGAAGAAAAAAATTGATCTCAAGAAGATAGACGCCGCGCTCAAAGTTTTCCGCAAAAAGTATGATTATCTCGTTGTCGAAGGCTGCGGCGGGCTCCTCGTGCCCATCACAAACGGAACTTTTGTTATTGATCTCATTCCACGGATGAAAGCCGAGACGATCCTCGTTTCGCGCGCCGGGCTTGGGGCGATCAACCATTCGCTTTTGAGCGTCGAAGCGCTGAAGAAGCGGGGGATCCGGCCAAGAGGCATTATTTTTAACCGGACATCCGGTGGCCCCATGTCTGTTCCTGAGCAAACCAACCCCGAAGTAGTCTCTAAGGCAAGCGGCGTGCCCTCGCTCGGAGTTTTTCCCTACCTCAAATCCTGCAGTGCCCACTGTAGCGGCAAAGCTTTTCTTAAGTTTATCGATTTTAAAAAAATAATGTGTTAAGGTAGCGGGCAGATGGAGCGCCCAATCTTTTTGGACTCCGTTTGCCGCTTGTGGTCGTGACGTAAATGGCAAGGGAAGCGGCACGCCGGACAACATGAGTTTATCTTGATCTAACGTTTTGTCCGCCGTGCTGAGGGTTCCCGCCATTTACGGAAAGACCACGGCAAAGGAGGACAAAATGATCAGGCGCTCCAACCATCAATAAACATAGCCAATATGCAGACAGAAACGCTTAAAAAAACTCCGTTGTATGACAGACACGTCGCGCTGAAGGCCAAGATCGTGGATTTTAATGGCTGGGCGATGCCGGTTTACTATACGAGCATCATCGAAGAACACAAGTGGACGCGCGAGGTGTGCAGTGTGTTCGACGTGTCGCATCTCGGCGAGATCCACGTCGAGGGGGCGAAGGCCTTCCAGTTCCTCCAGTACCGGCTCACGAACGACCTCACCAAGCTCGAGAACGGGAAGATCCTCTATAGCCTTCTCTGCGACGAGAGGGGTTTCGCGCTCGATGATATTTTGATCTACCAGAACAAGCCCGATGATTTTTATCTCATCGTGAACGCCGGAGGGATCGACCGCGACTTTGAGGCGCTTAAAAAGTACGCGCCGGACGACCTCATACTCGAGAACCAAAGCGACCGGATGGCCTGTATCGCGATCCAGGGGCCGAAAGCGGAGGAGATCCTCGAGAAAGTTTTTTCCTTTAAATTGAAAGACCTTGGCTATTATCGTTTCAAAGAAGAAAAATTCCAGGGACAATCCGTTTGGCTTTCGCGCAGCGGCTACACGGGGGAGGACGGTTTCGAGATCTTTGCTTCGAACGAGCTCATCGTTCCCGCCTGGGATCGGCTCATGGACCAGGGCGCCAAGCTCGGCGCCAAGCCCGCTGGCCTCGGCGCGCGGAACACGCTCAGGCTTGAAGCGGGGAATATACTCTACGGCAACGATCTCGACACGGCGACGACGCCGATCGAGGCGGGACTTGGGTTTGCCGTTGCCCTGGCCAAGCCGGGAGGATTCGTCGGCCGTGACATTCTTTTAAGGCAGAAGGAAGAAGGCACGAGGAAAAAGCTCGTGGGATTTAAAATGCTCGAGCAGGGCATCGCGCGCGACCATTATTCCATTTTCAAGAACGGCAAAAAGATGGGCGTCGTGACGAGCGGCTCGTTCGGGCCGACGGCGGGAGCGAATATCGGCCTGGGTTACGTCCAGAGGGGCGAGGAAACCGTCGGGAACGTCATCGAGATCGAGATACACGGGCGGCTTGCCAAAGCGGAGGTCGTTAAGTTACCATTTATCCCTTTAAAACATAAGAGGACTGTCAAACCATGACCGATATGAATAAGCTTCGTTATACCGAAACGCACGAGTGGGTGAGTTTGAATGGCAAGACCGCGACGGTAGGCATCACGGACCACGCGCAGAAAGAGATCTCCGACGTGGTGTTCATCGAGCTTCCAAAGCCCGATAAAATTGTGAAGCAGAAGGACAGCGTGATGATCATCGAGTCCGTCAAGGCGGCGTTCGACATTTACGCGCCGGTGTCGGGCAAGGTGGTGAAGGTGAACGAGAATTTAAAGAACCAGCCTGAACTCGTGAACAAGTCCCCGTACGAACAGGGCTGGCTTTACCAGCTTGAGGTCGCGGACGCGAAGGAATTTGACGGCCTTCTCACACTCGACAAGTACAACAGCGTCAAGGAAAGCGCCCACTAAACTTGCATTACATTTCTAATACAGCGGAAGACAAAGTCGAGATGCTGAAGGCGATCGGTGTGCCTTCCTTCGAATCGCTCCTGACCAATATCCCAAAGAGCCTTCGCGGCGTCGATCTCAAACTCCCCGAAGGGATCTCCGAGCTTGAGCTGAGCCGCGAGATGGACGCGATCGCGCGGAAGAACAAGAATTTCAAATACCATATCCCGTTCCTTGGCGCGGGTAACTACGACCACTTCGTGCCGGCGGTGACGGAGCGGCTGGCGAGCCGCGGCGAGTTCATGACCGCCTACACCCCTTATCAGGCCGAGGCGAGCCAGGGTACGCTCCAGAGCATGTATGAATACCAGAGCATGATCTGCGAGTTGACCGGCATGGACACTTCGAATGCCTCGATGTACGACGGCGCGTCGAGCTTGGCCGAAGCGGTGCTTTTGGCGCTCCGCGCGACGGACCGCAAAAAGATCATCCTTCCCGATACGATCCATCCCGAATACAGGGAAGTCGTGAGAACGTATCTTTCCTACGTGGATGTGGAAGTTGTCTCCATTCCCACGAAGGACGGGGTGGTGGACCTCACGGCTCTTGAGAAGTCTCTCGACCAGAATGTCGCCGCCATCGCCGTGCAACAGCCCAACTTTTTCGGTATTTTAGAAGAAACCAATAAAATTTCCGCGCTCGCGAAAAAAGCCGGCGCTTTGACGATCGCGGTGGTGAATCCCATCTCTCTCGGCATCGTCAGCCCGCCCGGTGAGTACGACGCCGATATCGCGGTGGGCGAGGGCCAGCCACTGGGCAACCCCGTGGCCTTCGGCGGGCCGCATTTCGGGTTTTTCGCGGTGAAAGAGCCGCTTTTAAGGAGAATTCCCGGCCGCATTTCAGGCATGACGGTGGATAAATTCGGACGCCGGGCATTCGTCCTGACGCTTCAGGCGCGCGAACAACACATCCGCCGCGAGAAAGCGACTTCCAATATTTGCACGAACCAGGCGCTATGCGCGCTGAAAGGCGCGATCTATCTTTGTCTTCTCGGCAAGAAAGGGCTGAAAAAGATCGCGTTGCTTAACCTGACGAAGGCGCATGACGCGTACGACAGGCTTTTGAAGATCAAAGGCGTGCGGCCATTTTCGAATAAGCCTTTTTTCAACGAGTTCGCGGTGTTCATTGACCGCGACCGCGCCAAGCTCAAGGAAAATTTGAAGAAGCGGAAGATCCTCGGGCCTTTGGCGCTCGAGCCTTTCTATCCGGAACTGAAGAACGGGTATCTCGTGGCGGTGACGGAGAAACGGACGCGCGAGGATATCGAGCAGTTGGCGGCGGCCATTGAAGAATCGTGAAGACAGAAGTTTTGAAAGAAAGAGAGACGGGAAACGTGATGGCTGTTGAAATTTCAAAAGAGGACGCCTGGGGCGCGAGCCAGCTTATTTTCGAGAAGCGGTCGCTGAACGACGCGTCGTGGCTGCCGAAGCTCGAGACAGCGGAGGAGAAGGCGATGGCGCTTCTGCCCGCGGAGTTTCGCCGAAAGCGCGAGGCGGAGCTTCCCGAGGTGTCAGAGCTCGACATCGTGCACCACTTTACGCTCCTTTCCCAGAAAAATTACTGCGTGGACGCCAATTTCTATCCGCTTGGTTCCTGCACGATGAAGTACAACCCCAAATGCCTAGACGCGATCGCCGCGGCGACCTCGTATTCCCAGATCCATCCCTACGAGGACGAGGAGGATATCCAGGGCGCGCTTGAAGTGCTTTATGAAATGCACGTCACTCTTTCCGAGATCACCGGTATGGCGGAGTTTACACTCCAGCCGGCGGCCGGCGCGCACGGCGAATTCTGTGGGCTTCTCATCGCGAGCGCCTATCACCGTTTTAAAAAAGAAAAGCGGACGAAAGTCCTCATCCCCGATTCCGCGCACGGCACGAACCCCGCCTCGGCGGCGCTTTGCGGCTATGAAGTCGTCACGATCAAGACGAATGCTAAAGGAACCGTTGATCTCGCCGATCTTAAAAGCAAGCTCAGCCGCGACGTGGCTTGCCTCATGATGACGAACCCAAATACACTGGGACTTTTTGAGCCGGACATTCTCGAAATTTCAAAAAGCGTGCACGAGATCGGCGGGCTTCTTTATTACGATGGCGCGAACATGAACGCGCTGGTTGGCATCTGCCGCCCGGGGGACATGGGTTTCGACATTGTGCACTTGAATCTTCACAAAACCTTCGCGGTGCCGCACGGCTCGGGCGGGCCGGGATCAGGTCCGGTGGGCGTCGTGAAAAACCTCGTGCCGTTCCTTCCTTCGCCGCGCATCGTGAAAAAGGCCGACAAATACGCTTTTGACAAAAGATCCCCGCAGTCCATCGGCAAGCTCCGCTCCTTCTACGGGAATTTCGGCGCGGTGATCCGCTCTTTCGGCTACATCAAAGCGCTCGGCAAGGACGGCCTTGAGGCCGTGTCGGAGAACGCGATCCTCAATGCCAATTATCTCAAAGCGAAGCTCCATGACATTTTTGAAGTGCCGTTCGGCGGTCCCTGCATGCACGAATTCGTTTCCTCCGCCGTGCGGCAGAAAAAGAAAGGCGTCAAAGCGCTTGATATCGCCAAGCGACTTCTCGATTTCGGCATGTACGCGCCGACGATCTATTTCCCGCTCATCGTGGAGGAGGCGATGATGATCGAGCCGACCGAGACCGAATCCAAACAGACGATGGACGAATTCATCCGTATCCTTCATCAGATCAACCGTGAGATCGACCAGAACCCCGACAAAGTGCTCGGAGCGCCGCACACGACTCCCGTCGCGCGCATTGACGAAGTACAAGCCGCCCGGCATCCCAATCTGCGTTACAAAAAGTAGTTCCTTTGAATAAAACGATACGCCTCATCCTAGATCCGCCCCGTTCCGCCGCGCTCAACATGGCGGTGGACGAGGTCCTCATGGAAACGCAGAAAGATCCGGCGTCCGTTCCAGTCCTCCGCGTTTATTTTTGGGACAAACTTTCGTATTCGATCGGTTATTTTCAGAGCGTCGCGCGGACGGTGAAGCGTTTTGATTGCGAGAAAAAAAAGATCCCCGTTGTTCGCCGCATCACGGGCGGGGGGCTTGTCGCGCATAACGGCGACATCACGTTCTCGCTTTCGCTCAAAAATCCCAATCCGTTCGTGCCGAGCGAAACCAAATCATCCTATTTGAAAATAAATGAGGCGCTCTGGGCGGGATTTAGACGGTCTGGATCCAAAATTGACTTCGCCGACTGCAAAACGGCGGCGCCGCTCGGGAGGGGAGGGGACAGGGTTTGCTTCGAGGCCCCGTCGTGCTATGACCTTTTGCTTGAGGGAAAAAAAGTGGTGGGAGCCAGCCAACGGAGAAGGGACGGGCTCATCCTTCACCAGTCCGCCGTTTTCATGAAGGGCGACGCGAAAAAATTAATTTCTCAAATGCTCGAGGGATTTCGCGAGAAGTGGGGCGTGACATTCGAGGAAAGCCCGTTGTCGGAAAAAGAATTGGAGAAAGCGAAGGAAAAAGAAAAGAAAAGAGTCAGTTTACCCGAGTGGGCAGTTTTATTTTGAACTTTTATTTTCTTTGTCGCGGCGGTCTTGTTCTTTCTTCGCGTAGCATTCGGGGCAGTTGTACAGAGGTTTCGCGAGCGTCCGGTCGTAGCCTGAATCGACCATGACGCGCTTGATCTCGGAGGACTCTTTCCCACAGGTATCGCATCTCATAAAATTAGCTTAATTCATCAATTAAATATTGACAAGAAAAAAAGCCGGACGTATATTGATTTAAGAGATTTTTTTAAACAGGAGAAAAAAGTATGCCCGCATCGGGCCCGAATAACATCAGCGTTCCGGTCACGCTTCAGTCCCATCTGGAGAACGGCCAACAGCTTTTAGTTCCCAAAAAAATGTTCTTCACGAAAGGCGTCGGCTCACACCGCCACGAGCTCCGCTCTTTTGAGCTGGCGCTTCGCGACGCGGGCGTCGAGAAATGCAACATCGTCCACGTCTCC
>CAZBAY010000202.1:0-1973 GCA_964489945.1 uncultured Planctomycetia bacterium | reverse complement strand
TCAAGGCGAATTTCCGCGAAGGCCTCACCATGTTGGAATACTTTATTTCAACGCACGGAGCGCGCAAAGGTTTGGCTGACACCGCGCTCAAGACCGCCGACTCGGGTTACCTCACCCGGAGACTGGTCGACGTCGCCCAGGACGTGATCATAAATCTGGAGGACTGCGGGACGGTGAAGGGTATTTTTGTCGAAGCCATCGTCGAGGGCGATGAGATCGTCGTGTCGCTTCGCGAGAGGATCATCGGCCGCGTCGCGCTCGACAATATCGTGGATATCGTGACGGACAAGGTCATCGTTGAGGCCGGCCAGGAGATCAGTGAGGCGATGGCGGGGCTTGTCGAAGAGACCGGTATCGACAAGATCAAGATCCGTTCCGTGCTTACGTGCGAATCCAGGCGCGGTGTTTGCGGAAAATGTTACGGGCGCAATCTAGCGACCGGAAGACTTGTCGAGTTGGGCGAGGCAGTGGGCATTATCGCGGCGCAGTCGATCGGTGAACCCGGCACGCAGCTGACCATGAGAACCTTCCACATCGGCGGTACGGCGAGCCGCATTGTCGCCGAATCTTCGATCAAATCAAAGAATGCGGGTCTTATCAAATATCACAACCTGAAGACCGTTGCACTAAAGAGCGGCGATTTTGTCATCTTGAACCGCAACGGCCAGATCTCGATCCACGATCCTTCGGGACGCGAGCTTGAGCGCCACGCAGTCCCGCACGGCGGTTATCTGAAAGCGGCCGACGGCGGCAAGATCACAAAGGGCCAGGTCTTTATCGATTGGGATCCCTATACGACGCCTATCCTGACTGAAGTTGAAGGCGTTGTGAAATACGAGGACATTATTGAAGAAGTCACGATGCACAAGCAGCTCGACGCCGCGACCGGCAATATCGAGCGCGTGATCATCGAGCATCGCGGAGAGCACCATCCCCAGATCCTGATCCTCGACCCGAAAAAGGGGGACGTGCTGGCGATCTACCCGATCCCCTCCGGCGCGCACATTGTGCTCGACGACGGCGGCAAGATCCATGCGGGCGAACTCATCGCGAAAACCCCGCGTAAGATCACAAAGACAAAGGATATCACCGGAGGTTTGCCGCGCGTGGCGGAACTTTTCGAAGCGCGCCGCCCTAAGGATCCCGCTATCATTTCGGAGATCGACGGCGTGGTCGAATTCGGCGAGACAAAAAAAGGTCATCGCCGCGTGGTCGTAAAGAGCGCCACCGGAATGAAGAAAGAGTACCTCATTCCTCACGGCAAGCACTTGAACGTCTACAAAGGCGACTTTGTCACATCGGGTCAGCAGCTCGTCGACGGGCCGGTGGTGCCTCAGGACATTCTGAGGATCAGTGGCGAAAGAAAACTGCAGGAATATCTGGTGAATGAGGTCCAGGAAGTTTACCGTCTGCAGGGCGTCACGATCAACGACAAGCATATTGAGGTCATTGTCCGTCAGATGCTCCGTAAGGTGAAGATCGCCGATCCGGGAGATACTGGTTTCCTCACCGGCATGCAGATCGACCGGTGGCGTCTTCAGGACACCAATGAGAAGATCGAGAAGTCAAAGAAGGACCCGGCAAAGGCCGAACCGATCCTCCTTGGCATCACGCGCGCTTCTCTCAGTACCGAGAGCTTCATTTCCGCCGCGAGCTTCCAGGAGACGACCCGCGTCTTGACCGAAGCGGCCGCCTCAGGCAGAAAAGATTACTTGCTCGGGCTTAAGGAAAACGTTATTATGGGGCACCTTATTCCGGCCGGAACTGGTTTTGCCGGCCAGCGGCGCGTCGAAATTTCCCGCCATATGGAAGAAGAAAACAAGAAGAACAAAGTGTCCGAATTGACAGAGGTGGAGAGCCTCCTTTCGGACGAACAGAGCGCTTAAAAATGCCGACAATCCAGCAACTGATCCGTTTTGGCCGTAAAAGGGTAAGGGCAAAGACAAAGTCGCCCGCGCTTCGCGGCTCGCCCC
>CAZBAY010000201.1:0-6167 GCA_964489945.1 uncultured Planctomycetia bacterium | reverse complement strand
GGGAAAACGGGATGCGATGATCAGGGGGATATTAAACGATATCGATGCCGAGGTGAGAAGAATTGGCGAGGCGGAAGGATATTCATACATTGTCAAGAGCAAGTGCGGCAAGGACGGAAAGGATGTGACTGGGCAGGTGCTTAATAGCTTGAACGCCAAATATATCAACCCCACCCAAGCCGCCGCGAAAGCTCCGGCCCCGTCAGAAAAATCCGAAAAACCAGCGAAGAACCGGAAAACGGCTGTCAGCGCCGACGATCTCCCGGGATTTGACTAGACCGCTGCCTAGCGGTTAGTGGTATCCACTCCGGGTGAATTGGAGCCGTCGGACGACACTTGATAGCCCTGATTGACCCAGCCCATCGAACTTCCCGATCCACCCCCGCCCGTGATGCAGCGATAGGCCTCGCCAATGGCGGGGTCACTGCATTGGGCCATGTGCGCGGAATCGTGGGTCCGCCGCGCGATCTCTAGCGCTTGAGGGCTGCGATCTCCTGAGTTGCATAGTTGCTGAAGGTATTGGCGATAACCGGCGCACGCTTGGGCGTTGTTCATGCTCGGCCCGGAAGGGTACCCGCCACCGTACGAAGGGGTCTGCCGGCCCCTTGCATTGCTCATGATACCAATCATACTTGAGATAGCTTGTTGGGCCGCTTCTTGTCCCCGCCGCCGCTGTTCGACGACATAGGGATCTTCATAACAAAGCACTTGCTCGCTGGCCGTATCCCACTGCGGGATCCTGCCCTCAGGACAGCGTGCGTTCCTGACCTGGCTTTCGGGATGCTTGATGCAGCCTCGCTTGAGACGGCTCGGCACAAATCCACGAATACATCCGCAATAAGCCCGCTCGCTTGCGGCGTCCCAAGCGGATTCGGTGTTGGGAATACCCGAACAATCGACGGTTTTTTTGGTGTGCTCTTTCGCGTCGGCCAGTCTTTTTTGGACCGTGGCGCGGTCATCCGCGCACTCGGCTGGGATCTCCCCGAGAACTTCCTGGTATCGTTCTGCCGCCGCCGCGTAATTTCCCGCGTCATAAAGCCCGTTGCCGACGCTGTAGATCACGTTGGCTTTTTTCAGCGCTTTTTTGGTGCACGGTCCTTCGGACTCTTTTTGTTCTTTCGCGCTTCCTCCTGTGCGGGCCCGGCGTATCATCTCCAACGTATCCTTGACGATCTCATTGGCCTGGTGCGCGCAGCCGGCGCTGGTCGAGGCCTCCTGCAGGGCCTGTTGGAGTTCGCCTTCTCGTTTATCAGCTTCCCGCCAAAGCGCCTCGTCCGAAACTTGGTCGCTTCCGGATTTCTGCAGGAGATTGTTAAGGCTTGAGTTCATCATGGCCGTTTTGGACCTGAGTTTGTCGAGTTTGGATCGGGCTTGGGAGATCTTTTTTTCAAGGTCAGCGTGTGGTGTTTTGAACGTAAGCCGGGAAGCGGCGTTTTCGGCTGTAGACAGATCGCAGGACTCGACCGCGGCAAGACCTTCCGTGTAGACGGTTTTTTGTTCGCGGACTTTAGCGATCTTTTCTTGGACCTGTTCCTTCAGGCGATCGCAGGACGAGGCGCTCTCTGCCTGACGCAGCAATCCTTCCGACTTATCAAACTCGCCGGCATGCGCGGCGTCCGCCGCTTCCTTTGCGAGCTTGAACGTGTTTTTTTCGCGGTCTTTGGCTTCGGCCACGCGGCGGGACAGGGTTTCTTTGGGCCCCTTGGGTTCAAAACCCGCAAGGAGCTCCTCGGCTTTCTCAAAACGACAATCGGCCAGCGCCGCGAGAATGTTTTCATAAATACCCTTTTGTTCGCGTACTTTGGCGAGCTTCTCGGCGCATTTTCCGGTGTATTTTTCGCAGGTAAATCCGGCGCAGGCCGGCTCAAGAATAGCTATGGAAGCGTCGAAGCTGCCTTCCTGATAAAGTTTGGCCGCCTGACTTACCTTATCAAGCTGCGCTTTTTCATTTTCTTTTCGCTCCGATAACTGCCGTGAGAGCTCCGACTTCGGTTGGCGTGCCGTGATATTTTGCACGTGTCCCTCGGCGGCTCCAAAATCACAGCTTTCAAGCGCGCCTTTGGCGGAGGCCACGAACGCCGCTTCAGACCGGATCTGATCGTTCCAATAATCAATCGTGTCCGCATGGTTTTTGCAGGGTTCATCGAGCGTTTTCTGCGCTTCAAGGATTTTCAGCGCTTCGTCGAACCGGCCTTCGTTGAACAGCGCGTCGATCTTTGCCAGTTCCGCATTGGTTTTCTTATCGCTTTCTTTCCGTTCTTTGAGGAGTTGAACCGCTTCCTCCCGTGGTTTTCTCGCTTTCAGATATTCAAGAAAGCTGTTTGCACGCAGAAAATCGCAGGGACCGGAGAGCGATGCGATCAAACTCTGGTGAAATAATCTTTCGTTCTCGACGGAGCGGATCTTTTCATCCAGCTCGCTCTGGCGGTCTGGGCAGACGGTCAGGGCCCGTGCTTCGCGCAGTTTCGCGAGCGCCGCGTCGTAACCCGGGGCATGGTACAGACGATCGGCTTCGGCCTCCAACTGCCTTGTTTTTTCCTCTTTTTTCTTCGCCACCTCTATTTTTTCGAGAGCCGCTTTTCGTTCTTCGGTGTCGGGGATCACGGCGGCGATTTGTTCGGCGAGCTCGAAGTCACAGCGTGAGAGCGCGTGGCCTACCGGATCCTTGATCGCTTCGTCGGAACCCTCCACGCACGCCCCCAAGCGCTTGTGCGACTCTTCGATCGAAGACAAAAACGGCCGGATCTGATCCAGCACGGCGCTCGTTGCCGCGCGGTCCGTGCGCGACGCAGCGATATACTTGTTAAAGTCCTCGCGTACTTTAAGCAAAGCGTCTTCTCCCTCCTGGATGTGTTTGTCCAAACGCGCCGATTCTTTGGACATTTCGTCCGCGCATCCCAACTTGCTCTCGATGTTCTTAGTTTCTTTTTCAGCTTCTCCAAGCTCGCGCAAGACATCGTTGTACGTCGTCTTATAGTCTTTGTCCTCGTTCAAAGCAGCCGTGTTCAACGCCGAGATCCGCGTCGAAAGCGACCGCACTTCCTCGATCAGGGCCCGCACGGACGCGGCATTGGCCTGCATCTCGCCGATGAGTCCGCCCAACGTGAATAGCGCGTTCTTCGCGCCTTCTATACCCGTTCGAAGCTCCACTTCGGCGGCCCTAAACGGCGGCCACACCTCTTGCTCGAGGGCTTCAATGGCCGCGATACCGGCATCGGCCTGAGCGATATAAGACTCAATCGTCTGGATGGCGGCGGTTATGCTCTGCTGCGACTCCTGTAGGCTTTTTTCCGTATCCTCGGTTATCTTTTTCAGTCCTTGAACGGAAGTGTCGCCGCGTTGCAAAATTTCCGCGATCTGCGCGCAGGCCTTGATAGATAGGAACTCGGCGCGTTTAGACGTCTCTTGGGCTTCGGACAATGCGCCATCGGCTTTAGTTTTCACTCCGGCGATCTCGCCGGCCTTTTGCTGCATGGAGGATATTTTGGGGGCGATCTCGCTTTCCAACGCGGCGGTACGCGCGAGTGCGGCCGCGACCGACGCCTCCACGCGACCCGCGAGCTCTTTTGCCTCTCCGCAAAGTGCTTCCAGCTTTTTCTGCTTCTCCGCGATGCGTGCCAGCGCGTCGCGCAAGCTTTGCAGCTTGATGTCGACATCCGACTTGGATACGGACGACTCCTCGTCCGATAGATCAATGGCCAGTGTTTCTTCCACTTTGAGCAATTTAATCTCTTGGCTCCAAACGGCTTTGTTGTCCCGAAGCACTTCGACCTTAACCTTGCCGACAGGCAGTTTTTCAAACACCAATCCGCGGCGCGCGTAAGGTTTTTCCGGCAGAGACGTGCCGTCTTTATCGCTCGTGCGAACCGGCCCAAGCGTTACGCGCACGCTCACTTTTTCGGCGGGGACTTTCTTGCCCTCGCGCACCTCGGTGACCGAAGCGACGCGGAGATCCCCGTACAATGTGAAAGGGTCCGGGTCGCCGGTGTAAGCCCCTAATCGGTTGAAACTTTTGAACACGGGGTTGAAAGAAGGCGGGTAGTCGCCCTCCCAGTATTCGGGCTCGATCGGGCGGACCGCGTCCCGGACCGCATCGTAGGCCCTTTTAGCATTGGGTGGCTCTTTAATGCCGAGACCCAGGTAGCGCGAACCGATCACCGACAGCACTTCATATGTCCACTTCACGTATTCGACATAGGACGCCATCGGGGGCTTGCGGGAAAGAAGTTCCGCAAAGATCTTGGCGTCCTTAACCACGAGCGGATCCGGCGCCTTGTTCACGGAGCGGAGCGTTGCGAGGATGCTGCGGGCTTCCGAGGAAGCGGCGCCCAGTTTTTTAGCGTCGACTTTTTGGTGAGGTAAATTGGTGCTGAGATAGTCGAACATAAAGGACAGCGTGCCGTCGATCATTTCCTCTTCGCGCGTCTTGGGGTTTTTAGCATACTCCGGAGGAACGTGGGACAAATAGTCCGCGACCGAACCCAGCGGTTTTTCTCCGGTAAGGTGCTTCAGCGTCATCGTAAGATTCCGGCGATCCGATATAGGCCAATGCCCTCCCCAACTTGAGTAGCCCACGTGCGCGTACTTGTCCTGAAAAAAATGCAGGTACGCGCCAAAATTGCGGCTGGACATGGCCTGGGATCCAAACTGTTTGGTCGCGCTGTCCAGGACCGACAAGGCGGCGGCGCGTTCCGACGGGTCGACAAGACAGTCGGGATTGTTGCGACAATCCATGAACGCGTGCGTGTAAATAAGCGGAACTTGCGCGTCCTTGGCGCTGGCAAGATCTTCTTTGAGATAGGCCTCCTGAAGCCGGGCTGTCATTTGGACGGGTTCGGACTCCGGGGCGTAGTCGATGCCAACATTGGCCGAGGCGATGCGATAAGCCTGCTCCGGCGTATAGCCGGTGAGCCGCGCGAGATAATAGGTTAGATGATAATGAGTGTCGTCATCGTAGGCCTGCGCGGTCGGGGCGCCGGATGTGAATAAAATAATGACGAGCAAGAGTGCGGCGAGTTTTCTCGTTTGTCCAGCAGGCATTCTTTGCATGACGGGTATCAGTATATCCTGCGGAAAAAGAGGCGTCCAGCGTTTTGAAAGCTTCGAATGTTATATACCGTATACCGGACCGGGTTAGCCTCAGGAATTTAAGCCTAACCAACACATAGTTTGTTACAATCGTGCCGTAACGAGTTCCGCCGCTTGTAAGTACGGGTTGATTTCGAGGATATTTTCCTAGAGAAAGTAGTTACGAAGTTCGTCCAGTCGAGGGAGCCATTGAAGTATAACCCTCTGCAATCTAAAAAGTTGCGGAGGGTTTTTGTTTGGCATAAACTTAATAAATGGAAAACAGAGCGCACTGCATAAAATCAACTATGTTTCTTAGGTGAAAATGCAGATTCGGGAAATGGAAACATACGACACCGATGTTTGCATTGTCGGGGGTGGCCCGGCGGGCATGGTTTGCGGGCTTTTACTGGCGCAACTTGGGATCAAGGTGCTGGTGATAGAAAGTCACGCAAATTTTGAGCGGGAGTACCGCGGCGAGATTCTAATGCCTCGTTTTACTCAGGCGATGAAACAGGTCAGACTCTTTGATTATATCCTGCAGCAACCACATTTAAAGCTCGACGGTTTTGAACTCTATCACAAAGATCACCTTGTCACTGATTTTGGGATATCTGAGATCTCCAAAGAAATCCCTTTTATTTTATGGATGCCGCAAACGCTTCTACTGAACGCTCTGTACGACAAAGCGAAAAAATCCTCCAGTTTTCATTTGTGGTTTTCAACCCGTATGACAGATCTTGTGTACGAGAATGGTTCAGTTGTGGGGGTTCTCGCTGTAAGAGATGGTGCTTCGGTCCGCATCCGAGCTAAAGTGACTGTGGGCGCGGATGGGCGCACGTCACTTGTGAGAGCGCGCGGCGGATTTGAACTTTCTTATAAAGAGCACGATTTTGACATCATTTGGTTTACGATCCCCAAACCTCAGGGTTATGACAACAGAGTCCGCGCGTTTCTTTCGGATAACCACAACTATTTGTCACTTCCAAAATATCCAGCCCACGTTCAGTGCGGGATTATCGTTGAGTCCGGCGCTTTTTCAAAATATAAATCTCAGGGCATCGGATCGTTACAAAAAGAACTTCTGTCTGCTCATCCGA
>CAZBAY010000200.1:0-11861 GCA_964489945.1 uncultured Planctomycetia bacterium | reverse complement strand
CGCGATCGTGATCGCCAAGAACGGCGTGACGCTTGGCCTTGGGATGGGCCAGCCTTCGCGTGTGGATTCCTGTCACACCGCGTTCAGCAAGGCGGGCAGCCGCGCCCGAGGCGCTGTTCTCGCCTCTGATGGTTTTTTTCCAAAACCCGATTCGATAGCGCTCGCCAAGAAAGCGGGCATCCGCGCTATTATTCAACCGGGAGGTTCGATCCAGGACGAGGCTGTTATTGATGCCTGCAACCGCGCCAAGATCAGCATGGTCTTCACGGGGATCCGCCACTTCACCCATTAAGGTTTCATGACTTTCCAGGAAGCTGTCGAGTACCTCGATTCATTCGCCAATTTTGAAAAGACCTCCGAGTGGAAATACCCGGAGTCGCTGAACCTCGACCGGATGCGCGCGCTCGCGAAGGCGCTGGGCAATCCGCAGAACGCCTACGAATCCATCCTCATCGCGGGTTCCAAAGGCAAGGGCTCGACAGCCGCGATCCTGAGCTCCATTCTGCGGATGGAAGACCTGAAGGTCGGGCTCTACACCTCGCCGCATCTGGAAGACATCCGTGAACGCATCCAGGTCAACGGCCTTCCGATCAACGAGGTCCGCTTTGTCGAGGAAGTACTTTTATTGCGCCGGACGCTCGACGATGTCGCATGGAGAAGGGAGCCCCCGACATATTTTGAAATCCTGACGGCGCTCGCGTTCCATTTTTTCAAGGAAATGAAGGTCCAGGTGGCGGTTCTCGAAGTGGGGCTGGGCGGCCTCTACGACTCCACCAATATCGCGCCCGCGAAAGTGGTCGGGATCGCCCCGATCAGCCTTGAGCATACCGACCGGCTCGGGAAGACCTTGCCGAAGATCGCGGTCCAGAAATGCGGTGTGATCAAAGGCCGGGAAGTCGTCGTGTCCGCGCCGCAGGCGCCGGAAGTGGACGCCGTCATTCAAAAAACGGCGGAAGAGAGAGAGGGGCGGCTGTATCGGGTAGGGAAAGAACTCCGGATTTTTGAGCGGGATTTCGGGGAGCGCTCGCAGCGATTCGACGTCCGAAGTCCGTTCGGCAATTTTTTTAACCTTGAGCTCGGGCTCCTGGGTCAGCATCAGATGGAGAACGCGGCGCTAGCGATCGGCCTGGCAAAGGGCCTGGAGGAAAAAATGCGACTCAAGATCTCGGAGGGCGCCGTGCGCCAGGGCATCGCGGACGCGCGCTGGCCGGGGAGGCTTGAAACGGTGTCGGAGAATCCCCGGGTTATTCTCGACGGCGCGCAGAACGCCGAAAGCATGAAGAAGCTCCTGGCCGCGCTTAAAAGGCATTTTACATTTGAGAGGCTTATCGCGGTCCTGGGCGTGTCGAGCGACAAGGATCTCGACGGAATATTGGGGGAGCTCGCGCCCGAGGCGGCCGTGATCGTCGCGACGCAGGCCTCAACCCCTCGTGCCCGCGCGGCGCGGGATGTTTTCGAGCATGTACGGGAAAGCGCGAAAGAGGCGATCGTGGAGGAGGATGCCTGGCGCGCGTTCCAAAAGGCGAGGTCGATCGCCGGCCCTCACGATCTTGTTCTGGTGGCGGGCTCTCTTTTTTTAGTCGGAGAAATTAAAATGGGATTAAAACATGGCCATTCGTGAGTTTGACCAGGATACGATCGCTGCGATCTCCACTCCGCCGGGAGAGGGAGGCATCGGTGTCATCCGTTTGAGCGGGCCCGAAGCGTTTGCCGTGGCGGACAGGATCTTTGAGTCGAAAAAAAAGATCCGCGTGGCGGACCAGGAAAGTTTCACGGCCCAATACGGTCACGTGGTCTCAAAGGACGACGGCGCAAAACCCGAAGTGATCGATGAAGTCCTGCTGCTCGTGATGAGGGCCCCCCGGAGCTACACCTGCGAGGATGTCGTCGAGATCAGCGCGCACGGGGGAAGCGCGGTCCTGCGGGCGATCCTCGGCCTTGCCGTCAAAGGGGGAGCGCGGCTGGCCGCAAAGGGAGAATTCACCAAGCGCGCCTTTTTGAACGGGCGTCTCGACCTCCTCCAGGCCGAGGCGGTGCTCGATCTTGTCCGGACAAAGACGGAGCTGGGGCGTCGATGGGCGACCGCTCAGCTTGAGGGGGCGCTTTCCAGGAAGATCCAAGGCATCAAGGATGAGCTCGTCGGCGTCTTGAGCCATTTGGAAGCGTCGATCGATTTTCCCGATGATTTTGTCGAGGCGGATCCGCAGGAAAGAATGGCGGAAAGATTCGCGGACGCCGCCTGCCGTTTAAAAGAACTACTTTCCGGTGCGGAAACGGGCCGTATCGCCAAGCGGGGATTGGAGATCGTGATCGCCGGAAGGCCCAATGTAGGCAAATCCAGTCTCATGAACTGCCTCGCCCGGACCAACCGCGTCATCGTGACGCCCTATCCGGGAACGACGCGCGACGTTGTCGAAGAAGAGGTCGATATCGGGGGGTTCCCCGTCAGAGTGCTGGATACGGCCGGCATCCAGGATACCGACCATCCTATCGAAAAAGAAGGGATCGAAAGGTCCAAGCGCGCGGTCGACCGGTCAGACCTTGTTCTTTACGTGATCGACGCAAGCGAGGCATGGAACCTCGAGGATGAGGAGCTTCTCCGGGACCTCGGCGATAAAAATAAGATCATTGTTCTCAATAAGGCGGATCTTCCCAGAAAACTCGAGGCGGCCTCTTTAAAGGCAAAACTTAACGGCGCTCCGTGGGTGGAGTCCTCCTGCGTGACGGAGGAGGGGACGAGGGCGTTAGAGCAGGAAATTTTCCGGTCCCTCTCCGGGGGAAAGACGACGGCATCAGACGAGCCTCTGATCAGCACGGTGCGCCAAAGCGATCTGATCGAAAGGGCGCTGAAGAGCGCCGAAGACGCACTCGCCGCCTGCCGGGCAGGCCTTTCGGCGGAGCTCATCGCAGTGGACACCCGCCTGGCTTTGGAGCATCTGGGGGCCCTGACCGGAGAGGTGGTCACCGACGATATCTTAGACGCGCTTTTTGATCAATTTTGCATCGGTAAGTAGGGGCGACCCGGCGGGTCGCCCGTACGGAGCCTCCCTTGCGGTTTCCCCTCCAAAGATATATAATGGCGCTCTTAAGTGAAAGGTTTCTAAGGACTTATGGTATTCGATCAACCAGATTCAATTCTGTCACAATGGGCCCGGAATAAGATCTTTTTCTCGGGATTTTGGTCCTGGTTCATCGCCCAGGCTATCAAAGTGGCTTTGGGCGTGATGCGTGAGCGCCGCTTCAATTTCAGGTGGTTTGTGGGCTCAGGCGGAATGCCGAGCTCCCATGCCGCCTTGGCCGGTGGGCTTACGACGGCGATTGGGCTGGCTCACGGATTTGATTCCGGGCTTTTCGCGATGGCGTTCGCTTTCGCCGTCATTACCATGTTTGACGCCCAGGGGGTGAGGCGCCAGAGCGGGCGGCAGGCGGCGGCGCTGAACCGGATGCTCGACGACATTTACGCGCAAAAAGGGATCCAGGAACAGCCATTGAAAGAGCTTTTTGGGCATACCCCGGTGGAAGTGTTGGCCGGCGCCTTCGTCGGTGTGTTCGTCGCCATATTTATCATCAGTATCTGAGGAGGCACTAGCCCCTTGAGAAAATGGGTTTTTTTGGCTTTATTCATCGGAGTAGGTGCGCTTCCGTCCGTCTCGCAGGCGGGTCAAGCGGTCGAGGCGGCTCTGGAACCGGCGGCCGCGGGGCTTGAACTCGCCCTTCCCGCCGAAACGGCCGCTTTTAAAGTGATGCTGGCCGCGGGCGAGGACCCACATGCGGTGGTGTATGAGATCAAGCCGGGGGATACCTTGGGAGCGATCTCAAAAAAGCATCACGTTTCGATCGATCTCATCAAGCGGATCAACGGTTTGCCCTCCGACAAGATCCGTCCCGGCAAGAAACTCAAGATCCCCAATTACAAATTCAGCATCGTTGTCGACAAGTCTCAAAATACCCTGATCCTCAAGGGGGACGAGGAAGTGTTGAAGACCTATCAGGTGTCCACCGGCGAGAACAACTCCACGCCTACCGGTGTTTTTAAGGTCACCGACCGTCTCGTGAATCCGACCTGGTACAAAGAAGGCGAGGTCGTTCCCTACGGCAGTCCCGGGCATATTTTGGGCACGCGGTGGCTGGGTTTCGACAAAGAAGGTTATGGCATTCACGGAACGACCGAACCCGAAAAACTGGGCCAGCAGGTCACGTCCGGCTGTGTGCGTCTCCGCAACGAAGAGGTGGAGGAGCTTTTCACCTTCGCGGTGTCCGGCACCGAAGTCACGGTCGTCGATTAACCCATGATCTCCACCCTCGATTTTGAAAAACCCATTTTTGAGCTTGAAAAGAAGATCACCGAGCTTAAGCATCTCAGCGCCGACGGAAATCTGAACCTTCAGTCCGAGGTTAAAAAGCTTGAGTCGCGGTTGGACCACGTGAAACGGGAGACCTATCTGCACCTGACGCCTTGGCAGAGGATCCAGATCGCCCGCCACCCCAAACGCCCCTACACCCTCGATTATATCCAGATGATCTTTACCGATTTCATCGAGTTTCACGGCGACCGCACGTTCGCCGATGATAAAGCGCTTGTCGGCGGATTCGCGAAGCTGGATGGCAAACCCTTTATGGTGATGGGCCATCAGAAGGGCCGTGACGCGAAAGAGAATATCATGCGCAATTTCGGAAGCGCGCATCCGGAAGGGTACCGGAAGGCGCTGCGCCTCATGAGGATGGCGGAAAAATTTGACGTTCCGATCGCGGTGTTTATCGATACGCCGGGCGCTTACCCGGGCATCGGCGCGGAGGAGCGCGGCCAGGCGTACACGATCGCGTTCAATATCATGGAAATGTCGCGGATCAAGGTCCCGATCATCATTTTTGTGATCGGCGAGGGCGGCTCCGGAGGAGCGCTGGGGATCGGCGTGGGTGACCGCGTGCTGGTCCTTGAGAACGCTTATTACTCCGTCATTTCGCCGGAGGGTTGCGCGGCGATCCTCTGGAAGGACCGCACGAAGGCCCCCGAGGCGGCGGCCGCGCTCAGGCTCACCGCAAAAGACCTCTTGGAAATGAAATTGATCGATGATATGGTAAGGGAACCGCTCGGCGGCGCGCACCGCAACCATCAGGAAACGGCCGAGAGCATCAAGGCCGTGATCCAAAAGTACGCGAAAGAATTGGAAGGCAAGGACCGTGACGCGCTGATCGCGGAGAGATACGAAAAGTTCCGGAAAATGGGCGTTTTTGAGAACCTGACTTCGCAGCCGGCCCGCAGTGTCCGGCCACGCTATGAGAGACAACGCGAAAAAAGAGTTTCAAGTACCTAGTGATCTTTTGGAAGTGCAGAAGGCCAGCGCCAAGGTATTAGCGATCCTAAAACCGTTGGACCTGGCCGAGGGCGCGCTTTTTGACATCCGGCTTTGTTTTGAGGAGGCCCTTATTAACGCGATCAAGTACGGCAATAATCTCAAAAGGACGCTGCCGGTACGGGTCTCGGTAGCAACCAATGACGAGGAGCTCCGTATTTCTATCGAGGATCAGGGGAAGGGGTTCGATCCGCGGAAGCTGTCCTCTTGCACCGAGGGCGACAATTTGATGAAGGGCGGGGGACGCGGCGTGTATCTCATCCGGCAGCTGATGGACCGGGCGGAATACAATACGCGCGGGAACAGGATCGTCATGGTGAAATACTTGAAACCGGAAAAACTGAAGCTGAAATAAAGGGGGCTGGCATGGATCTTAAGTCTTTCGAGCGGGACGGCGTGATGGTGTATCAGGTGGGCGGGGAGATCAATATCAGCACGTCGCCCGAGCTCAAGAAGCTATTTGAGAAGCAGCCCTCGAAGAAACTGGTCGTCGACCTCGAGAAGGTCAGCTACATTGACAGCTCGGGACTCGCGACGCTGGTGGAGATATTGAAGAAAATAAAATCACAGGGTGGCGCGCTCGGCCTGGCCGGCATGTCGGAAAAGGTGAAAAGCCTTTTTGAGATCACGAAACTCGACAAGCTCTTTGTTATTTCAAGCAATCAACAGGAAGCCTTGTCCCGGGCAAAATAAATCGATGCTCGTATTTTTGGAATCGATAGGCCGGGTCACGCACGCCTTCCTCAAACAGTGCAAGGAAGTGCTGGCGCTTTTCACACAGACGCTCTATTGGGTATTTCTCGGGCCTTTCAAAAAGAAGCCGCTTTCGTCCAAGAATTTTTTCTTTCAAACCGTTTTCGCCGGCGTCAATTCCCTCATCATCGTTTTTTTCGTCACTTTTTTCATCGGGATCGTTCTGGCGATGCAGTCGGCCTATCAGTTGGAGCAGCTGGGGGCCACGATCTACGTCGCGGCCCTCGTGGGGGTATCGATGACCCGTGAGATCGGGCCGGTCTTGACGTCGCTTGTCATTGCGGGGCGCGTCGGGGCGGCGATCACGGCGGAGCTGGCGACCATGAAGGTCACGGAGCAGGTCGAAGCCCTTCAGACGATCGGCCTGAATCCGATCCGGTATCTCGTCGTGCCGCGCTTTCTGGCGCTCCTCATCATGCTGCCGTGTCTGGTGGTCCTCGGCGATCTGACCGGCATGTTCGGCGGCTACGTCATCGGCATAACGAACTTGGGCTTGAGCCCCGGGCTTTACATCGACACGACGATCCAATTTCTCGAGATCAAAGATATTCTTACGGGTCTTTTTAAGAGCGCGGTATTCGCGATGATCATCACGATGATCGCGTGCCAGCAGGGATTGTCCACCGAAGGCGGCGCCGAGGGCGTCGGCCGTTCCACGACGAAGTCGGTCGTCCTCTCTTTCATTCTGATCATCGTCGCGGACGCCATACTAACGGCCGTATTCTATTTCGCTAAAACTTAAAAATGGAAAAACAAACGGTCATCAGCGTTAAAAATCTTACGAAGCGGTTCGGCGACCGCACGATCCTGAACGGCGTCAGCCTCGATGTCCATGAGGGGGAGACGCTCGTTGTGATGGGCGGGTCCGGATGCGGCAAGAGCACTTTTCTTCGGCACCTCATCGGCGCGATCCGGCCGGACGCGGGCGAAGTGTGGATGTTCGGCCAGGACATCGCGAAGGCCTCTGACGATGAAATGGACGAGATCCGGAAGAAGTTCGGTATGCTGTTCCAGTCGGGGGCACTCTTTGACTCAATGACGGTCGGCGAGAACATCGGGCTGCCGCTGCGGGAGCACACCAAGCTTGACGAAAATATTATCAGCATTATGATAAAGATGAAGCTTGAGCTTGTCGGTCTCCGCGGATTTGAGCGCCTCATGCCTTCCCAGCTTTCGGGCGGGATGAAGAAGCGGGTGGGGCTGGCGCGGGCGATCGTGATGGATCCCAAGATCGTTTTTTATGATGAGCCCACGGCGGGCCTTGATCCCGTCATGACGGGTGTTGTGGATAAGCTGACGATCGACCTGACGAAGAAGCTCCAGATGACGTCGGTCGTCGTGACGCATGACATGGCCAGCGTTTTCCGCATCGCCGACCGCATCGTCATGTTCCATCAAGGAAATATTGTCCAGATCGGAACGCCCGAGGAGATCCGGAATTCCTCGAATCCCCTGGTAAGGCAGTTCATCACGGGGGAGGCCGAAGGGCCGATCTCTTTCGTCCAGAAGGGAGATGATTATTTGGAGCATCTCACCGCGGAAATAACTGAATAGGAGAATGTGAAGAATGAAGATCCGAATGACCAACGAAGCCAAGACCGGGATCCTGGTGCTCATCTGCGTGCTGGCGCTTTTGGGGTTGATCCTGAAAGTGGGAAATTTTAAACTGCTCCAGGAAGGCTATACCGTGAAGGCCCGTTTCACCTATACGAGCGGGGTGAAAAAGCACGCACCGGTGAGGCTTTCGGGCGTCGATGTCGGCGAGGTGAAGGACATCCGTGTTCTTTACGGCGACGACACGCAGGTCGAGCTGGATCTGTGGTTTGAGGAGGGCGTGAAGGTCCGCGCGGATTCGAAGGCCTATGTGACGACGCTGGGGCTGATGGGCGAAAAATATATCGAGATCATGGCCGGCACGTCGGCGGCCGAATACGCGAAGGAAGGCGAGATCCTACCCACCGAGGAGCCGGTGCGCCTTGAAGACCTGATCAAAATGGCCACGCAGATCGGCAATGACATCGGCAAGATGGCGCAGGATATCAGCAAGGTCGCGAAGAGCGTGGACAGCACGGTCGCGGACAATAGGCCGAAGATCGACAAGATCTTCACGAACCTTGAGGACACGTCCGCCAACTTCAAGGATTTCAGCCAGGACCTCAAGTTCCACCCGTGGAAAGTGTTGGCGAAGGGCAAAGAAAAGTCGAGAGAAGAGATGAACACGATACAGTCTAAAGAGCGGGCAAGTAAAGTGGGTTTGACGGCGCAGGAAGCGCAAATGCCGGCCGGTTCACAGATCAATTTCGCGGCGAAAAAATCATAAGGAGGGGATGATGAAAACACTGAATGTGAAAGGATTTTTGATTCTCGGGGCCGTTCTTTATTTGGCCGCGCCGGCATGGGCCGCGGACGCGCCGGCAGCCGGAAAGATCGTGAACGTGAAAGGCGATGTGCAGGTGAAGGGCGCTCCCGGAGCGGAGTGGGCCGGCGCTCAGGAAGGCGCGGCGGTCGCGCAGGGCGGCGAAGTGCTGACGAACGCGGATTCGACCTGTGACCTGGCGATCGGCGCCGATCAGGCGAGCACGATCCGTTTAAACCCCAACTCACGGGCGGTCCTTAATTCGATCGATCCGGCCAAAGTGGACCTCCAGTCGGGCAAACTTTTTGCGCTGGTTCGCGGCTTAAAGGGTTCCGCTTTTCAAGTGAGCACACCGACGGCCGTGGCTTCGGCGCGCGGGACCGGCTTCACCGCTGAAGAAAACGCGATCAAGGTTTTCGAGGACAGCGTCGACGTGGAAGGCAAGGCGGGCGCGGATCCGACCGTGGGAGAGGGCAAGGGCATTGTCACGAAACCGGACGGTACCTTAGGGGATACGTTCAACCTCACGGATGAGGACTGGGAGGATTGGGATAAATTTTTGTCGGACGTCGAGGGTGAAGAGACCGGCGAGGACGAGGATGCCTTTGGAGGGGAATCGGAAGAGGGTTCCGAGGCGGATGATCAGGAAGATATAGATGAATCCCTCGAGACGGAGTCCAAGGACCAGGGCACCCAAGAGCAAGGCGAATAATCCGTCATGACCACCTTGATCCAAAAACGAATTCTCGCCTTGTTTCTCTGCGTAGTTTTCACCTCGACAGCCTGGGCGGCTTCAAGCCCAGTCAAGGTGAAGGGATCGGCTGTCATCGGTTTTGACAACAATCCCGGCCTCAACGCCGACCGCGAGGATGATTTTTTCGCCAAGGAAACCGCGACGGTTTCCTTTAAGCAGCCGATCTGCGAGCCGGTGAAAGCGAGGCTCTCCTATGATGTCCTCAACGTCAATTACTTCGAGCAGACCGAAGAGGATCTCCTGATGCAGAACGCCGGAGCGGGCTTGGAGTTTAAGCTCGATCCGAAGACGGTCCTTGAAACAGAATACAATTTCCGGTATGTCCTGTTTCACGAGGATCCCGATGACGACGACCGCGACCGGGACGACGACCTGTCCAGCTATTGGGCCCATGAGTCCCGCGCGGGACTCCGGCACCGAATGAGCGACACGGTGACTGCCCGGATTGGCTTTGGAACCTCTTTCAGGGAGTATGAGGAGCGGATGGCGAGGGAGGCGGACGGCACGCTGTCGGATTCCGACGAGCGTACCGATGACCGCTATCTGGCGGACTCGGAGTTCATCATCAGGGTCGCCCCCAAGACGTTCCTGAGAGGCGGTTTCAATTACACCCGGAACGACTCCGACGACCAATTCCACGACACGTATGACTATGATTCGACTGAATGGTTCGCCGGCGTGCGTTTCATGCCCTTCGCCAAAACCACGCTTTCCTTCAAGTTCTCCTATGAGAACCGGGATTATGACTCGCGTGTTCTTCTGGATGACGCCACCGTCTTTCAAGAGGACGATATTTACAGATCGTTCGCCGCGATCTATTACAAATTCAACCGCAACGTTTCACTGGGCCTGACCTACACCTACCGGCAGCGGGATTCGAACGAACCCTCTCAAAGCTATTCGGGCTCTCTTGCCACCGCTGGTTTCTACCTTAACTTCTAACCGCGCCCTGCGCGGGGCGCTTTTCGCGATCCCCGCGCTGGCGGCGCTGGCTTTTTCCTGGTTCCGCACTTTTGAGCTCTACGAACTGCAGACCTACGATTGGCGTTGCCAGATCAGGGGTCCGCGGCCTGTCTCCAAGGATATTGTCCTCATTGATATCTGGGATGACACGCTGAAAGAGCTCGGGGCCTGGCCTTTCGACCGGCACTATCACGCGGATCTCATCAATGTTCTGGCCTCCGCGGGGGCCAAGGCTGTTGCGATGGATATTCTTTTTGTCGAGCCGCGTGAAGGGGACGCGGCGGTCGTGGAAGCCGCGAAGGCCGCGGGGAACGCATATTTCGTCTATGCGTTCCTCGATCCCAAGGAGAGTAAACGCACTTTCGTCTCGGATAAGCTCCTTGCGCCGCTTGTGGGTGAATACCAGCCCGCCGCTAAAGGTTCCGGCCACGTTAACGCCAAAGCCGACCTGGACGGCAAGCGCCGCAAAGTCTTTCCTTTTATTGATCACGAGGGCTCGCGCCATTATCAGCTGAGTTTACGGATCGCCATGGATCTACTGGGCGTCGATGAAAGGAACGTCAAGGTCCGGCCGGGAAAAGAGGTCGTCTTTTCCGAAGATCTTCGGATCCCGCTCGATGACGCAGGGTATTTCATCGTCAATTACGCCGGCAAATGGCAGGAAACCTACCAGCATTACTCTTATTACGATATTCTGGCCGCCTACCTCGAGACGATGCAGGGAGTCCCCCCCCGGATCGACCTTTCACAATTGAAGGGGAAAGTCTGCCTCGTGGGCCTCACGTCCCTCGGCTCACATGACACGAGCCCCGTCCCGATTCAATCGATCTATCCGATGGTGGGGCTGCATGCCAATGTACTGAACGGGATCCTTAAAAAGGATTTTATCCAAAGACTCGACCGGTCCGTGAACCTCCTTATCCTGCTCATCTTCGCGGGTTGGATCGTCTGGATCGCCGCGCGACTCAAGCCGGTCTACGCGCTCGCGGCTTCCCTTTTGACGCTTTGCGTCTTCACAGGCTCGGTCATTTTGTTATTCATCGGATGGGGGGTCTGGGCGGATCTTTTCTATCCGGTCCTTCTTTTTATTGTGCTGTACGCGGCTTCGACGCTTGGGCGGAGCCTCTTCGAGATCCGGAAGCGCGAACTGATCGAAAATGAGCTCAAGATCGCCAGCCAGATCCAGCAGAGTTTTTTACCGGCGTCGTTGCCCAACGTTAAAGGGATAGAACTCGCTGTTTACATGAAGCCCGCCAAAGCCGTGGGAGGAGATCTTTACAATTTTATCTCTTTGCCGGGAGATAAGCTCGGGGTCATGGTCGGGGACGTTTCAGGAAAGGGCGCTCCGGCGGCTCTTTTCATGGCCAAAACGGTCTCAGAGTTCAAGTTTTTTGCCCGGGATCGTGAGGATCCAGCACTCGTTTTGGGGTTGTTAAACGACTCAATATCCTCAGAATCGACCGGTGGTTTGTTTGTTACGCTAACATATGCTATATTTGATAGAAAGAGTAAAAAGCTTCTATTTTCCAATGGGGGGCATTTGCCCATGGTCCTGGTGAAGCCCGGTCAGGAAAGCCGGATGCTATCTTCTGAAGAAGGTATGCCTATCGGCGTTGCAGGGGGCGTGGCGTTCTCCAATTCCGAGGTCGTCTTGGAGGAGGGGGATTGTCTGGCTCTTTAT
>CAZBAY010000199.1:0-3289 GCA_964489945.1 uncultured Planctomycetia bacterium | reverse complement strand
AACAGCACGCCGTTGTGCGCCAGGCTCACTTCTCCGGGCTTGGGGTGCTTGCCTCCGCCGACCATCGCGACGTCTGAGATCGTGTGATGCGGGTCCCGGAAGGGCCGGGTCTCGACGAGCGAGGATTTGCTGGAAAGAAGCCCCGCCACGCTGTGGATCTTCGTCGTGTCCATCGCTTCCTCAAAAGAAAGCCCCGAAAGGATCGTCGGGATCCGCTTGGCAAGCATCGTCTTCCCGGAACCGGGAGGGCCGATCATGACGACGTTGTGCCCTCCCGCCGCGGCGATCTCGAGACCGCGCTTGGCATGCGCCTGCCCTTTGATCTCGGAGAAATCAAAATGCTTGTGAAAATGCGGCCTGCGTGCTTCACGAGGCGCGCTGCTGACTTCCACGATGATCGCGCGTTCGCCTTTCAGGAACTGAATGACCTGCAACAACGTCTTGGCGGGATACACCGGAAGTCCCTCGACACAGAGCGCTTCGCGGGCGTTCGCGTGCGGGATCACAAAGTCCTTCCTGATCTCCTCCGCGTGAAGCGCCACGGCGCGCGGCAGGATGCCCGACACCCCGCGAAGCCTGCCGTCCAGCGAAAGCTCCCCGCAGAAGATCTTGTTCACGACCTTCTCCGGCGCAATCGTGCCATTGGCTACCAAAATGCCCACGGCGATCGCCAAGTCAAACGCCGATCCCTCCTTTTTAAGATCGGCCGGCGCCAAATTCACCGTGATCTTTTTCGCCGGAAACGGAAGGTCCGTGTTTTTGATCGCGGCACGCACGCGGTCGGCGCTTTCCCGGCAGGCCATATCCGGGAGCCCTACGATATTGAAGGCGGGGAGGCCATTTGAAATATCCACCTCCACTTCCATCGGAAAAGCTTCAATGCCGATGACCGTGCTGGACAGGACCGTGGCGAGCATCTATTCGCCCTCCCCGAAAGCGTTCTCGATCACTTCGATGACCGGCAGCTTGTCGGACAGAAGAAGAATCGAAACCACATCAAAACGACAGGAGACGTCCTTGATCCCGTACCGCTTCAGATAATAGTGAGCGGTTTTCACGATCTGGCCTCTTTTGTGAAAGGTCACGGACTCCGCAGGCACGCCCATAGCGTCCGACGTCCGCGTCTTCACCTCGATGAAAACGACCGCGCCTTTTTCCTTGGCGATCAAGTCGATCTCGCCCAGCGGGCATTCGTAGTTCTTCAGAAGAACCTTATATCCTCTGGCCCGCAAATACTGGCAGGCCAGCGCCTCGCCGATGGCTCCCGTCGTTTGTGATGTGGTTTCCATGGTTTAATTCTTCACGCCGTCAGTTTCGCGATCGTAGGCTTCGAGCACCTTCCCCTCGATCTCCTGCTTCACCACCTCGTTGAGCGGGGTTAGGATATCGAACCACCTGCCGTCCTTGCCGGGCTTCCGCGGGCCGGAGACGAAAACGCCGTTCTTGCCGTTCGTCACCGTAAACCCTTTTACGACAAGCTCATTCGAGAACTTCACGTCCGCGAACGCCTTCAGGTTCCCGTCCCCGACGATCTTCCGGATATCGACCACCTCTATATCCATGGTTTTCATCTGCAATCCCTCCTCTGAGTGTATGAGAAATCAACTTCTCCTACCCTACAAGACGACGAGGGTGCCTATTTTCGTTCAAATAAGATGCTTAATTTTGTATATCGGTTTACTTCTGGGACTTCTTAGGAGGACTTCAGAAGCTCGGACTTGAAATTGCGAGCGATCTCTTCGGAGGAGTACTTAGTGGAGATACGGGGAATATCTAAGGTCGGTAGACGGTTAATTTTGACGCGCAAAAAAGCCGGGCCGGCTCCATTAAGGATAAGCTTAAGCTTAGATTTAAGATCTTTTTCGGTTCTCGCCTCCTCCGCTACCTTATAACCACAGGCCTTGGCGATGGCTTTGAAGTTCGTCGAGGGTGAGGTCGTATCCTGATCGCCCGTTGTTTCGTAGGATTCGTTGTCGAGCACGACGTGATAAATGTTCTTAGGTTTGTAATGGCCGATCGTCGACAGGATCCCCATGTGCATCAACACTGCCCCATCGCCGTCGAGGATCACTACTTTTTTGTCGGGCTGGGCCAGCGCGACGCCCAATCCGATCGAAGCGGCGTGTCCCATCGAGCCCTGCATATAAAAATTCTTTGTCCGGTCCTTCACGGCGAAAAGCTCGCGCGAAGGTTTGCCCGTCGTCGCGACAACATATTCGTCCCCCTTCAGCATCTGGGAAATGAACTCGATCGCCTCGATCCTCTTTAAAGGATAGTTCTTCGCGGGCTTTTTTCGGCTGGGGCTGTATTCATCGATCGTCCCCTTCCGCACAAAAAAAACAAAAGGGAGGTTCGTTTTTCGCATTTCCTCGGAGGCGTTTTCAAGCGCTTCTTCAAAAGGCGCGGCCTCGTCGGGCATATCTTTATAACGGATCCCGATCGCGTCGAGGATCTTTCCCATCGTCTTTCCGATCACTTCGTGCTGGGGCTCGTCCGCCACACCGTACGCGCGGCCACTGATGAAAATAAGAACGGGCAGCCGGTAGATCATGTTGAGCGAAGTCAGGGGGTTCACGAGATTCCCGAACCCGGAGTTCTGGATGAGGACCGCGGTAGGATTTCCGGCCAGATACGCGCCGGCGGCGAGAGCCAGAGCGGATCCTTCATTCGGCACGATCGTGTAGCGGAGATCCTCGTCATCGATGACGCGGTTGATCGCGGCCTGAAAAAAGGAGCAAGGTACGCCCGTGAAAGAGCGGAATCCTTTTTCTTTTAGACCTTGGACAAATTCTTCGGGAGAGAGCACTACTGAGCTTTCACCAAATAATGGGCACGCTGGAAGCCCAAGATTTGCGCCGGATGCAAGGCGCGACGACGAGTCATAGTGTTAACTATGCCGAGGAGGAGCAACGCAGCAGACGGCCAAAGATGGGGCTTCCCCGGAGGGGCTGGACGATTTTGGACTGCGACTGCGTCACTCGTCGTCGGCGTAGTTAACACTATGCCTCCTCCTCGTTCCTTGTCTCGTTCCAAAATCGTCTCAGCCAGCGTATCCATTATTTGGTGAAAGCTCAGTTATTACCGGCCGATTGCCGTAACCTCTTTGAGGTGGGTGTTGACCCTTTCGTGATCATCGAGGGAATGGATCTCGGACCAGCCGTGCTCGACCTCCATGCCGTGAACGGGCCGGCCTGAATCAATGAGAAACTGTAGAAAATCCATGAAATCGGCGCTCTCCACAGTCGGCGACTCATAGAAAGGGCGTCCCTTGAATTTCGCGCGCGCTTCG
>CAZBAY010000198.1:0-11820 GCA_964489945.1 uncultured Planctomycetia bacterium | reverse complement strand
CGTGGGTGGCCCAGCGGGTGTGGCCGATCGCCGTGTGGCCGTGAAGCGGATGGGTCTTCAGGATCTCTTCGAGCTTTTTGATCTTCCCGAGAGTTTTTTCAACGGCAAGGGTCTGGAGGCCATTCTGGACCGCGAGGCCCGAAGAATCATAGCCTCGGTATTCGAGGCGTTTTAAGCCCCCCAAAATGAGGTCCTGAGCCTCTTTCTGTCCTGTGTAACCGAATATTCCGCACATAAATTTCCTCAAATCAATTCTACCCTAAAAGCGATACATGTACCAACACTTGTGTTATAATTTCTAGAATTACGGAAGATAAGTCTATGAGAAAGCTCCCCCGTCAAAATCGCCCCTGGGTCCTCCTGAATCCCGGCCCCGTGAACGTCACCGAGCGCGTCCGCCGGGCGCTCCTGGAGCCGGACATCTGCCACCGCGAGGAGGAATTTTCATCGCTCTTGGGACAGGTGCGGCAGAAATTATTGCGGCTTTTCCGCGTCGCCAAAACGCACACCGTGGCCGTCTTTTCCGGTTCCGGCACTACAGCCCTCGAGGCGATGCTGTCTTCCTTCGCGAAGGAAAATAAAACGATCCTCGTACTCTCGAACGGCGTCTACGGAAACCGGATGAAAACGATCCTCGAGGTCCATGACACCCCCGTCCAGGTGCTGGCCGCCGGCCCCGGGCAATTTCCCGAACTTTCCAGGATCGAGTCGCTTTTAAAAACAAACCACGCGATCCACGCGATCGCGATGGTCCATCACGAGACTTCGACGGGCATGCTCAACCCCATCGCGGACGTCGGGCGGCTCGCCAAAAAGTACGGAAAGACTTTTCTCGTGGATACCATCAGCTCTTTAGGCGCCGAGAAAATTGATTTTAAAAAATGGTCGATCGACCTTTGCGCCGGGACTTCCGGCAAATGTCTTCACGGCTTTCCGGGCGTTTCCTTCGTTATTATTTCTAAAAAAGAAGCCGCGCGGCTCAAAGACCGCAGATCCCGCACGCTTTATCTGGATCTCCGGCACGTGCTGGAATGCGAGGAAAAGGGTGAGTCGCCCTTTACGCCGGCCGTTCAGATCTTTTACGCGTTCGACCGCGCGCTCGATGAGTTGAAAGAAGAGGGTCTGGCGCGCAGGATAGAAAATTACGCCAAAAAAAGCGAGCTGTTGGAAAATGGGTTCGCGAAGCTCGGGCTTTCTTTCCTCGTCGAAAAAGCGGTCCGCTCGCATGTTTTGACGGCGCTCTGGATGCCGCCCGCTCTTTCTTACGAAAAACTGCATGATGAGCTCAAAAAAGCGGGTTTTGTGATCTACGCGGGCCAGTCTGAGTTCAAAGACCGGATCTTCCGCATCTCGAATCTTGGCGACATTCAGATCAGGGATTTAAAACGTTTTCTCATCTGCCTTGGGCGCATTCTCGGCCGCCTCCGCAAGCGGTCCTCCCCCCGCCTTTTATGACGCAAGCTCTCCAGGCGCGGGAAAATTTTCAGATCAACCGTTTTTTGTCGCGGCCGCTCAGCGCGGCCTTGCTGAAAACACCGGCCACGCCCAACCAAGTCACCTGCGCAAGCTTGGCGTTCGGAATTCTGTCGGGCCTTCTTTTTTCAGCGGGGACTTATGCCGCTTCGTTGGCGGGAGCTTTGTTCTTTGTATGCGCGGCGGTGTTCGACAACTGCGACGGCGAGATCGCCCGCGCCAAAAAAATGGGAAGCGTTTTCGGGGCGTGGCTTGACGTCGTCACGGATATCTTCAAAGATCTCGCTTTTTTCGCGGGTCTAAGCTGGGGGCTTCTCCAGCAAGGTGTTGCGGGACCTATCGCACTGGCGTGGCTCCTCTGCACCGGCGGGAGCGTGATCAATTTCGCGATCGTGGTCCTTCAAAAAACGAGGGGTTTCGGCCCCGCGGTCTTTAACCAGCCCAACCCCAAGGGCACCAACCGCGGAAACATCTGGTACAAGATCACGGAAGCGCTCCGGGAGGGCGATGCCGTGTGGCTGGTCGTGATCCTCGCGCTTTTCGGAAGGACCGACTGGCTCCTGTGGGCAAGCGCGCTCTACATCAATATTCTTTGGATCAGTGCGGTCAGCATGAACTATAAGTGGCTCTTTCAAAAACCGGCCGAAGCAATTTCAAAATGAAGCTCGTTAAACTTTTGCTCCTCATCCTCGGCGTCTATATCCTTTATATCACCGTAAAGGCCGTGGGCGTTCAGACGATCGCTTCGAACATTCTGGAGCTCAAATGGAAACTGTTGCCGCTTCTCCTCGTTTACCCCTTTGTTTTCGGTTTTGACACCATGGGTTGGATGTGCGCTTTTCCGCGAAGCCTGCCTCAGCACGTGCCTTTTCACGACCTTTGTCGGATCCGCGTGATCGGCGAGACGCTGAACGCCGTGATCCCCTGGGCCGCCTCGCTCGGCGGCGAGCCGGTCAAAGCCGAGCTTCTGAAGTCCAGGCACGGGATAAGCCTGTCGGAAGGCTATGCTTCTATCCTCATTGTCCACACAACGTTCTGGGTGTCGCTCAATCTCTTTGTCATCGGCGGCATCCTCGTCACGATCAAAACCCTCCCAATGACGCCGATCCTCTGGCAAAGCGTCCTTGCGTTTTTGATCGGACTGGGGCTCATCGCCCTCCTTCTCGTGATCGGCCTGCATTTGGGGATCTTTAAAAAAGTCCACAGCCTCGGAGAAACATTCAAATGGTGGGGAGAAAAATCAGGGGAAAAAAAGTCAAAATATCTTCAGCTTGACGACGAGATCAAAAAATTTTACACAAAGGACACGCGGCGCTTTCTCCTTTCTATCTTTTATAATTTTCTGGGATGGTTCGTAGGTCTCTTTGAGATCTGGTGGATCGCGAATATCCTGGGGATCCCGATCGGGTTCGCGGAGGCCTGGCTTTTCGAGGCGCTGATCCAGGTGCTCCGCATCGTGACGTTCTTCATCCCGTCGAGCATCGGCGCTCAGGAAGGCGGGATCGTCCTGATCTTCGCCCAATTCGGCATCGAAAGCGCGATCGGGCTCACGATCGCGGTGATCCGTCGCATGCGGGAGATCCTCTGGATCGGCCTGGGACTGCTTCTCTGGTTTTTGATCGAGGACCGGCCGAAGCTAAAAGCGTCTCCGGTCAACCAGGCGGGATAATTTCCTCCCCTCGCGGAGCGTTCCTTTGGGGTGGGCTTTCAGGTCCATAAAACAAAGGCCCATTTCATAGGCTTTCCACGCGTCCGTGAGGTGCTTTTTAAACCGGCCAAAAAATTCTTCGCGCAGTTCCGATTCGTTCCGGCCGCCGTTCTCGTTCTCCACGTGAAATTCAAGAAGGTCCTTCGGACCGCGTTTGTCGATGACGATCTGCCAGTCCGGTCCGATCCCCTTTATTTCTGAAAATAGCGGCTCAAAGATCCACGGCGCGAAATTCCCGATCGCGGTGGCGGTCCACTCGTTCACGCGGCCCCTGAGCTTCGCGATGCGCCGCCCCGGCAAACCGCTTGGGGTCCGCCCCTCGAGAAACCGTGTGATATCTCCCGAACGGTAACGCACGAGCGGCATGACGCGGCGGTTGAGCGTCGTGTAGACGAGCTCCCCGTAACCTTGGTCATCCCTGTCCAGGATCTCAAAACGGTTATGGAACTCGTTCAGGTGATAGCCCTGCTTATCGAGCGACTCCATCCCGATCGCGCCGAAAGCTTCGGTCTGGCCGTAGCTTAAAAGAAAATCCGCTTTCCAGACCTTTTCGCAGAAATGCCGGGCTTCTTCCGTAAAATTTTCCCCGCCGCCGACCATAAGCTTAAGGGGCCACGCTCCCTTTTCCGCGGCGATCTCGGAAAGCCGCAGAAGCCAGGAGGGATCCCCGACGATCACGGTAATTTTGTAGTCCTTGAGTCTTTCGTAAAAATCCTCGGGGCTCATCCTTGCCGCTTCGACGTGGAAACATCCCAGCACTTCGCAGGACGCCGAAAGCACCGGTCCAGACACCCAGAACGAGTAATCAAACGCGCTGGCTACGCGGTCCTCAGGCCTCACACCCACCCCCCAAAGCCCCACCGCCCCCGCCCAGCCCGCTTCGCTCACTTCGCTGCGTGAAAAATAAACGCGCTTGGGCCTTTTAGAGGTCGTGCCGGTCGTTTCAAACGCCGTGTCGGCCTTCCGGCAGATGAATTCCTCAGGATTTTGGCGGATATCCTCAGCCGTCGTGAAAAAATCCCCGAAATCCTCGGGTTTTTTCACCGCGCGAGCGTCGATCCCCAGCTCTTTGAATTTTCTTTTATAAAAGGGAGAGTGTTCTGCGACAAACGCGACCGTCTGGCGAAAGCTCGACGCTTCCAGATTATCCAAAACGCCCGCCGGGACATTCTTATAGAGAAAATACCCCTTCTCGGCAGGATTGCTGAAAGGGATCTTGTTGATGAGGCCTATAATGTTCACGAACGTTTAGTACATTTGCAAATGAGCTGGTCAAGGAGCTCGACGGCCAGGTCCATTTCGTCTTCGGTGATGTCAAAAGCGGGCGCGATCGTGAAAACGTTCTTGTAGTAGCCGCCGACGTCGAGGATAAGCCCCATGCGGCCTTGGGAAGTCTGGAGGCCGCCTTTCAAGCCTTCGTTAAAAATCCGGTCGGCGAGCTTCCGGTCCGGCGTGTAGCCGTCGGGCTTCGTCATCTCCATTCGGAGCGCCAGGCCCATCCCGTCGACATCCCCGATGATCTTCCGGTGCTTTTTCTGTAGGGTTTTGAGACGCGCGAGGAATTTTTTCCCTTTTTCAACCACCAGTTTCTCGTAGTCGATCTCCTCGGTCATTTTCATGAGCTCAAGTCCCACCGCCGTGCCGAGCGTGTTCGAGGAGAAGGTGGAGTGCGTGGACCCGGCCGGGAAAACTTTGGGGTTAATGAGCTCTTCTTTCGCCCAGATCCCAGAAAGTGGATTCAAGCCGTTCGTGAGGGCCTTCCCGAACACAATGATGTCGGGCGTGGTGTTAAACTGCGCCAAGGCCCAGAGCTTGCCAGCGCGGTGAAACCCCATCTGGATCTCATCGTCGACGAGAAGGATCTTGTGCCGGTCTAAAATTTTCTTCAGCATCGGGAAATACTCTTTCGGCGGGATCACGTACCCGCCCGTTCCCTGGATCGCTTCGACATAAAAAGCGCCGTATTCGGATTCCTCCGCCTTCGAGTCCCAGACGCCGTTGTATTCGGTTTCAAAAAGCTTTTCGACCTGCTTGACGCAGTACATCTTGCAATCGGGGTATTTTTTTCCGTAAGGGCAGCGGTAACAGTAGGGATACGGCACAAAATGCGCGCGGTCGGAAAAGTGCCCGAAGCGCCGGCGGTAGCGGTAGCTTGACGTGATGGCCGACGCGCCGAGCGTGCGGCCGTGATAACCGCCCATGAAAGAAAAAACGAGATTTTTTTTGGTATGATTCCTCACGAGCTTCAAGGAATCCTCAACGGCCTGCGCGCCGCCGACGTTGAAATGCACGCGGCCTTTTTCCCCGAAAAGTTTTTCGGCCGACTTCGCGATCTTTTCGGCCAGCTCCACTTTTTCCGCGTGCAGGTACTGGCAGGCGAGCTGCGGAAGCTTATCGAGCTGTTTTTTCATCGCGTCGACAAGCCGCGGATTGCCGTACCCAAAGCTTGACGCGGAGTACCACATTTGAAGATCGAGATATTTCTGCCCTTGGGCGTCATAAAGATACGTGCCCTCGGCGCGGTCGAACAATTTCGGCGGGTTCGAATAGTGGACGGTGTCGCCCCACGAGCAGTATTTGGCTTCTTTTTTCAGCAGTTCCTTCTCAGACAAGGGCATGGGAATCCTCTTTTTCTTTGGCGAGCCAGGCTTCGATATCACGGAAACTCGTGTAGGGTAGATGCTTGATCTCTTTTTCACGGCAGAATTTCAAAAGCTTGTTCTTCGCGAATGTCACGTGCACCGCTTGGGCGGCAAAACGGTCAGACATTCCGTCCCCCACGAAAACGACGCGTTCGTCTTTCCCCGCGGCGGCTCGGATCACGCGCACTTTGCAGTTCGCGCAGGCGTGTTCGCAGAGCGGCCCGTCCGGAAAATACGCTTTGTAGCCGGTCGCCGTGCGTTTCAAACCGTTCGAATAGATTGGAAGGTCTCTCAAAAGCTCGGGTGTGTTCGCGAGCGTCCGTTTCAAAATACGGTTGATGACGACGTCAAAGCCGTCGCTGACGATCGCGACCGGGACATCCAAACTTTTCGTCGTCGCCAAAAAATCGGCGAAATAGGGGTCCACTTCCACCTCATCCACGAGCGCCTTGAACTCCTCCTGTGTGGCGTTCACAAGGTCCATCTGCCGCGAGAGGCACTCGCGCGATCCGATCTTGCCTTCGAGCCAGAGCTTTTCGATCTCGGTCCACTGGCGCATCCCGAAACGCTCGAGGATGAGGTCCACGACGTCGTTTTTGGCGATGGTGCCGTCAAAATCCAGGAAAAAACGAAGCTTAGCCATTGAATTTTTTCACAATGAGTGAGATGTTCTGCCCGCCGAACCCGAATGAGTTGCTCAACACCGTCTCCACCTTCGAGGCGCGGGCCTTGTTCGGCACGCAATCCAGGTCGCAGGCCTCGTCCTTCGTCTCATAATTGATCGTCGGCGGGATCATGCCGTCGCGGATCGTCAGGACCGAGGCGATGAGCTCGACCGCGCCGGCGGCGGCGATCATGTGGCCCAGCATCGACTTGATCGAACTCATCGGGATCTGGTAGGCCTGCGAACCAAAAACTTGTTTCACGGCGAATGTCTCGATCTGGTCGTTCAACTCAGTGGACGTGCCATGCGCGTTGATGTAATCGACATCCTCCGGATTGACCCGCGCGTCCGAGAGGCAAAGTCGCATCGCCTGGATCGCGCCGCGCCCGTCGGGGTGCGGGTCCGTGAGCCGGAACGCGTCCGCTGAGCCGCCGTAACCGGCGAATTCCGCGTAGATCCTCGCGCCGCGTTTTTTGGCGTGCTCAAATTCCTCGAGGATCAGCACGCCCGCGCCTTCCGAGAGAACAAAGCCGTCGCGGTTCTTATCAAAGGGGCGCGACGCCTGCCCGGGCGCGTCGTTGCGTGTCGAAAGGGCCGTCAAAAGATTGAAACCCGCCACGCCGAGCGGATGGATCATCGAATGCGAGCCCCCTGAGATCATGACATCCGCGTGGCCTTTCCGGATGAGCTCGGCCGCTTCGCCGATCGCCTGGCTCGACGCCGCGCAGGCCGTCAGGCAATTTGAAACGATCCCCTGCGCCCCGAAATGGGTCGACAGGTGATTCACGACCTGAAAAGGCTCCTGTTCGACGACTGACTCCAGCGTCATTTTTTGCGCGCTTGATCTAAGGTAACGCCCCGCGTCAATGGAATAGCCGTCGCCGTTGACCGAATCCGCGAGGATCTCCGCGTACTCGGCGAAATTGAATCCCCCGTCACCGGCGCCGAAATAGATCCCGTACTTCTCGGGATTGACGTTTCCCTCTCCGAGGCCGGCGTCCTTAACGGCTTCCTCAGCCGCTTCGAGGGCAAAAAAGCTGTTTCGCCCCAAAAAGCGCGAGCGACCGTTTTGGGAGACCCATTTGGAGGCATTAAAATTTTTGACTTCGCCGGCGATCTGCGTCGGAAAAGAGGAGGCGTTGAAAAGCGTGATCGGGCCGACACCCGAACGGCTCGCCAGAAGATTTTTCCAGGACTCCGGGACAGTATTGCCCAGCGGCGTCACCGCCCCCAACCCCGTGATAACCACCCGGCGGTCCGTCATGTTAAATCCCCTCGTAGCGCTTTGTCACGACCGAAGCGCTTTGTCCGTTGAGGCCGAAGGTATTTGTCATCGCGTATTTAAAATTTTTCCGGACCGCATCCTCTTTCACGACCTGAAAACGGCAGGCGCGCCTGGGTTTTTCGAGATTGATCGTCGGAGGGACCGTCTGGTGCTGGAGCGCCATCGCCGTCACGGCCAGATCGATCGCTCCGGCGGAAAAGCCCGTAAATCCGGTCACAGGTTTTGACACCGCGACAAAAAGGTCCGGCCGCGGATTGCCGAACACTTCCTCCATCGCCTGAAGCTCCGCGATGTCCTCTTTTTCAAGGCCGAGGCCGCAGGCCTGGACGTAGCGCACGTCGGCCGGACGTATGCCGGCCTCTTCCAAAGCCGCTTTCATCGCGACCCGTCGGCCTTCCGGAGAGGAAGAGCCGAAACCCGTGATCTCCGCGTAAATTTTTGCGCCCCGGTGCTTGGCGCGCTCAAGTTCTTCCAGGATCAGGAACGCCGCGCCCTCTCCCACAACGATCCCCGAGGAGCCTGCGTCGAACGGCCGGTACGCTTTTTTAGGGTCCGAAGGATTTTTCTCACAAAGCACGCCCTGGGCCCGGTACTGGGAAAGCCCGACGGGATTCAGTTTCGACTCCGCGCCGCCCGCGAGCATGAGGTCCGCCGCGCCGCGCTGGATGATCCGGTACGCCTCGCCGACAGCCTGGAGCCCCGCCGAGGCGCCTGTCGTGATCGTGTTGTTCGGCCCCTGCAGATCAAAAAGGATCGAAACATGGCAGGCCGGCATGTTTGGCAGATACTTTAAAAGCCACAACGGAAAAAGAGCGGACAGCCCTTCCTCCCCGAAACGCTTCAAGTCAAGCTTGCCGTCCGCGCCGAGCGAGTTCTGGACACTATAGGACAGTTCGTCCAATTCGTGGTTAAATACGCCTGCCCCCACGATCACGCCGAAACGGTCATGGGCAAACGAGGCGTTTTTCAAGCCCGCGTCCTCGAACGCGAGGCTCGACGCCGCGACGGCCAGCTGGATATCACGCGCCATGACCTTGAGGGCCTTGCGCTGCGTGATGTATTTTTCGGGGGAAAAATCCTTGATCGCCGCGCCCAAGGGTCTCCAGCCGCCGTTCATACCGCTGAACGGGATCGCTTCGATGCCGGACCGTCCGGCGAGGATCCCTTCCCAGAGCGCCTCCGCGCCTTCGCCCAGCGCCGTCATGGCGCCCAATCCTGTAATGACAACCCGTTTCTTCAATTTAACCCTTCGCTTTTTTTCGCGATGCTCAACACGTCAAAATGTTCCAAAAACTGGTCGCTGAAAACGATCTGCTTTCGGGGATGCCCGTTCTGGGAGAGTCCTTCGACCGCCGCCAGAAGAATGCGGGCCTCGGCGACAACCACGCCGTTTTGTTTCACGGTCCCGGCGATCCAGGCTCCGTCCTCGCGTTCCTCCTCGATCGCCGCGTCGATAACGAACGCGCAGGGCGGCGCGACCGGCTTCAAGAAACGCGCTTCCCCGATCTTGGCGAGGATCACTTCTTTTTTGAAATCAAGCCCCAATCCGTAAAGAACGCCGCCGGCCTGAGCGATCATCTCAATAAAAAACGGTTCGGGCACGAGAGGTTTTCCCGGAAAATTCTCCTTAAAAAAATCCTCTTGCCCCGAAAAAGACTTGAGAGCCCGCGTGCGGGCGCCTTTTTTGAGGACTTCGAATTTTTCTAAAATATCCCAACGCATTGGGCGATGACGTAATCTTTGGTTTTTCGGAACGACAATTTCAAGTCGTTCGGACGGCGCTTCAGCTGGATATCGCGAAAGCGCAAAAGCCCCGTCTCGGAGCCATTCCTGGCTTTAAAGACCGCTTCCTTCGCCGCGAGGATCGCCGCCAATAGCTCATGGGGTTTGCGGCTTTTTCGGATGGAGAGGGCTTCTTCGCGGCTCACGAGGGATTCGAGGTCGTGTTTGCAGCTTCGATAAAGGGACCGGGCTTTTTGCATCTCGATGAGATCGACGCCAAGAGGAGCGGAGCGGGAAATGCGGGCTGTCATCTAAGACCGCCGGGCCTACCTGTTCGCGGTGGCTAGTTTTTCGGAAAGATAGTCCACGATCATGCCGACCGTAAAAACGTCGCCGAGGTTCGATACGAGGGGATTTTTCTCGAATTCACCCCAATTGCCGTTGGGCACCCGCTTTTTCAATTCCTCAAGCCCATCCGACGTGATCTGTCCGTTCGCGACAAAGCGCGCGTCCGTCAAAAGCTTCTCGGGAAAAAGCTCCCCTTTTGGGATCTTGATCTTGAAAGTTTTTTCCAAGCGGAAAACGATGTCGAGGAAATCGATCGACTCCGCGCCCAGGTCACGGATCAGGGAGGATTCGAGAAGGATCTTCGATTCATCGGCCTTGAGCGCTTGTGAAATGATCGATCTTACGTTCTTGATGATCTCGTTCTTTTCATTCTGTATCAACGGGTGTGACTCCTATTTTGATTTACCGCCTGCTCAAAAGGCTCAGTCCGCCGTCCACCGTAATGACCTGGCCCGTGATATAACGCGCCTGGTCCGAGGCGAGGAACGCCACCACCGCGGCGATCTCCTCCGGCTGGGCAAAATCACCCAGCGGAATTCTTTCTTTGATCCGGTCCCCCAGCGCCCCTTTCGCGGCTCCGGACATCTGCGTGTCCACAAAGCCGGGCGCGACTGCGTTGACCGTCACGTTCTTCGAAGCGAACTCGGCCGCGAGCGCTTTCGTGAACGCGTTGATCGCGCCCTTCGAAGCGGCGTAATTGGTCTGGCCGACATTGCCCCGCTCGCCGACGACCGAAGAAAGATTGATGATGCGACCCTGTCTCTGCATCAACATCTGCCGCGCGGCCACCTTGCAAAAATTGTAAACGCCGCCCAGATTCGTCTCAAGCACTTCCGACCAGTCCTCGTCCGAAAGCATCAGGAAGAGCCCGTCATGGATGATGCCGGCGTTGTTGACCAGGACATCCAGCCGTTCTTCCTTTTCGAGGACGCGGTTGACGGCGCTTTCTACCTCGGCCTTACGGCGCACGTCACATTGAAAAAACGCGACGTTCTGCGGTTTCCCTAAAGAAGCGACGAGTTCCTCAGCTTCTTTTTGGGCGCTGCGATAGGTGAAGTAAACTTTTGCGTTTTCGTCCGCGAAACGCTTCACGATCGCCGCGCCGATGCCCCGCGAACCGCCCGTCACGAGAACGACCCTGTCTTTCATCTAAGGCTTCCCGACGGGCTCAAGAACGATGCGGGCCGTCAATACCTTCTTTCCGGAGGTTCCCTCCGGGCCGTTCAAAAGGTCAATGCGGCCGTCAAAAGAAACTGAATTGCCCTTTTTGGCCAGCTGCTGTACAAAAATTTTGAGGCCGCTTCCGGGTTTCACGAACTGCCCGAACCGGACCTCCTCGGCGGCCGCCAGACGGTAAAAAGACGGCACTTTCTCCTCCGCGGAGTACACCAGAAGCGACTGGGCTGCTTGCTTTAAGCTTTCAAGGATCAGGACGCCCGGCATGACCGGAAAACCGTCAAAATGGTCCAGTAAGAATTCTTCGCTGCCTTTTAAGGTAAAAAATGCCGTAAGGCACTCATTCTTTTTTACTTCGGCAACTTTATCAATGAAACAAAATACGCTTGGATTGGGCACTTTTTTACGTAAATTCCGGGCCAAAACTATCGGGGTACTATAGCATGAAGAGCCCCGAATTGCCAGGCTTACGTTTGGGCTTGGGCGCGCCTTTCCGCCCGGAGGTCCCGGACGGGATTGCCGCCCCAAAGCCCCCGAGACGGGATGCGGGTGCCCTTGGGTAGGAGGCTGCAGGGGGTGATGACGGCGCCGTCGCCGATCTCGCAGTCCGGCATGATGACGGAGCCGAGGCCGATCGAGACGTTATTGCCGATCTTCGTGGGGGCCAGCCTTATAAACCCTCTCTCGGAGGCGTGGCAGATCAGCGCCACCCCGCCGCCGATCAAGACATTGTCCCCGATCTCCAGAAGCGCCAGGTCCGCCAGGCCCGAGGTGTTCACATTGAGCCCCTTGCCGACCTTCG
>CAZBAY010000197.1:0-4493 GCA_964489945.1 uncultured Planctomycetia bacterium | reverse complement strand
CGGAAAAAGCACGCTGCTGAAAGTCCTGCAGGGGATCTTCGAGCCTGACACGGGTAGCGTGTCGGTCAACGGACGCGTGACGGCGCTGACCGCGCTGGGTTACGGTTTCTACCCCGACTATACCGGAAGGGAGAATATCGGTATCTTTTCCTCCGCGCTGGGCATGACGAACGGACATATCCGGAAAAAAACGGACGCCATCATTGAATTCGCGGGCCTCGGCGACTTTATCGATTCTCCGACGAAACATTACTCCCAGGGAATGATCGTGCGGCTCGGATTTTCGATCGCGGCGCATTCGCAGGCGGACATCTTTCTCATTGATGAAGCGCTCACCGCCGGGGATCTTTCTTTTTTCGCCCAATGCAAAGAAAAGATCGACGAACTCTCACAATCGGGCGCGTGCGTTCTCTGCGTGACGCACAACCTTCCGCTTGCCAGAAGCCTCTTCCAGAAAGCGCTGTGGCTGGACCGCGGCACGGTCCAGGCGTACGGCGCCGCGGAAGACGTCTGCGCTCTTTACGAAAAGGGCCGGGAAACACAGCTTACTCATGCTTAAACCCTCTCACTCATCCCTTTTCCCACCAGGACGCGGCGCTTTCGTAGGCGCCCACCCGCCGCATTTTCTTCAGATCCACGGTTGGTATGAAATCGCCAAACCCGTCGTTTACGTTCTCACTGACAGTTCGGGACGCACCGGCCGCCCCCAACATGGGCCGCTCGAGGAATACCTCAACCGGACCGGAGGCCGCCGTGGCTCATTCTTTGCCCGCTTCACGGATCAAAATTTCTATGAAGCCATTCTTGAACAAAACGTGGATTTCTTCGCGCCGATCATTCATGAACTGAAAGAAAAAGTTCAGGAAAACCGGTTCGAATATGTCGTCGGAGATTCCGCGGAGGGGTACAATCCCATTCACGATGTCTGTCGTCTTATGATCGGCGCGGCCGTGGAAATGATCGGGCGGGAAACAGGCGCCCTCATCGCCAATTATGATTACGCGCTCGTGCGGCCGTCTCACTTTTGCCCGGATGAGCTTCTATCGTCCTCTATACGGCTGGACCTAAACGAGGAACAATTCGCGAGGAAGGCCATTGCGCTGAAGATCTGCTACCCCGAGGTGATGGACGAGATCAACTGGAAAAAAACAATGGACTCCTATCGCACAGAATACATCCGGCCCTGCTCAAACCGGTCCGGTTTTGACGGCCTGCCTCAGATCCCCCCGTTTTATGAGAAACTGGGGGAGAAAAAAGTACGGGACGGCCTCTATAAACAGGCGATCCGGTACGAGGAGCACATGGTCCCTCTCTCGAAGGAGATCTGGAGCCTTGTGGAAAAAGCCAAGGTTACGGTTTGAAAATTCTTTTTACGAATAACGACTTTTCGCTCCGCGCCGGGACCCAGCTTTATATCCGCGATGTCGCGCTGGCGCTTTTGAAACGCGGGCACTCGCCCTTTGTCTATTCCCCCACGCTCGGGGAGGTGGCTGAGGAACTCAAAGCCGCGACGATCCCCGTCGTGAGCGATCTTTCCGCCCTTTCCGTCGTCCCGGACGTCATCCACGGCCAGCATCACCTGGAAACAATGACCGCGCTGCTTCATTTCCCCGAAGTACCCGCCGTTTATTTCTGCCACGGCTGGATCCCCTGGGAGGAGGCGCCGCCCCGATTCCCCCGAATTTTGCGTTACGTCGCGGTCGACCACGCCTGCCGGGACCGGCTGATCTACGAGAACGGGATCGCAGAAGAACAGGTCCGCGTATTGCTGAATTTTGTGGATCTCGACAGATTCAAACCGCGCGGGCCGTTACCCCCGCGCCCCAAACGGGCGCTCCTTTTCAGTAATTACGCGGGCGGAAACGGGTACGCGCCCCTCGTGCGGCAGGCTTGCCAAAAATCGGGCATCGAACTTGACGTGGTGGGGTTTCGCGCCGGCAATGCTTCACGTGAACCGGAGAAAATTCTCGGAAATTACGACCTGGTCTTCGCGAAAGCGCGGGCCGCGCTTGAGGCGATGGCGTCCGGGGCCGCTGTCGTGCTTTGCGACATGGGGAAGATCGGGCCGATGGTGACCTCGGCGGAATTCGACGCGCTGCGCCCGGCGAATTTCGGCATCCGCGCCCGGCAGGAACCCATCAGCTTGAACGCACTGCTGCGTGAGATCGGCCGCTACGATGCGGCGGACGCCGGCCTTGTGTCGCAAAAGATACGAGAAACAGCGGGTCTCGACCCTGTGGTGGATGAGATCGTTTCTATTTACCGCGATGTTATCGAGGAAAGGAGTCGTTCGGGTCCCGGCGACCCCTTAGCCGAAAAACGCGCGGCGGCCGCTTACCTCCGGTGGCTGTCCCCCACGTTCAAACAGGCGGAAGCGTTTGAGAAAATACCCCCCATCCTTCTGTTCTATCACCTGTTACTGCGCGCGCCCGTCTTGGGAAGCTGGCTGAGGATGTTTTTCAGAAAAAAACGCCTGGCGCGCGTGAACGTAAAAACCGCAGGGCCACCCAAGACCCCGCCACACCGATAAGGGCGCCCGCTAATATATCCGACGGAAAATGCGCGCCGACATAAACACGCGTCAGCGCTAGCCAGCCCGCGATCGGATAAACAAACCACAAACGTCTTCCGTAAACGCCGACGAGCGCCGTCGCCACCGCGAACGCCAGCGCCGAGTGGCTCGACGGGAATGAATTGGAGACAACGGTGCTGAAAATATTGTTCATCACGACTTCCCCCCGCGCGATCGCGTCGTAAAAATAATCGTAGGGCCGCGAACGTTCCACCAAAATCTTTGCTATGAGCGATAACAGGATTCCCCCCAGGCTCACAAGGAGTACCGCGGAAAACTTCCTGAGCTCCCGCTTATCGTCCCAGATGAGCATCAGAAGAAATACGATCAGAAAGAGCGCCGGCGTCGCCAAAAACGTCGTCCAGCCGAATAGATAATCCATCCACGACCCGCTCAGGCCGTTGATCCAAAGAAAAAGCCGCGCGTCAGCGTCCAGGAGAGCCTGTATCATTTCGCCCCCTTCGCCTTGGCTTCAATAAAACCGATCTGCTCCACTTTCTCGAGGCCCCATTTGTTGAGCGCCATCATCGTCCAGTGCTCGAGGCCGATCGTGTCGGGTTTTCGGCCCAAGTGTTTGCGGTAAAAACCCGTGACAGCTTCCCGCGTGCGCACTTTCTCCTTGTTATAAAGAAATTGGTAGGTCCCTCCCACAACGACTATGACCGTTATTAACACAAGCGTCAGCGCCACTTTGTGCGCCCGGCTAAAAACACCCAGGCGTTGGACGCCGGTAAGAGTGTCCGGAATACGGGTCGTCTGGTAGAAGAAAAGGGTGATCAAAAGCGCACCGGCGGATACAAGGAAGAACTTCACTCCCGCCGGCAGCTCGACGCGGTACAGCAAAACCTGAAGGAACCCCACGATGGGCATATGGACGAGGTAGACCGCGAAGGACGCGTTGGAAAGATACCGCACGGCGCCATTCGGCTCCTTTATATTCCTCAGCGCGAGCCCTACTCCGCCGAGGAGCATGGACCAGCTGAACAAGGCCGTCGCGCCCGAAAGCGCCCAATGGCCCGCGGGAGCCAGCTCACCGGCGACATACCGTTTTAAAAGAACACCGGTCACAGCCAAGGCCGGCGCCGCGAGCGCGATATAAAAAATCCCTTTTTTTTCGAACGCCTCGATCAGACCCGGAAATCGGCGGATCAGGGCTCCGGCAAGGAAATAATAGCCCAGGTGGAGAAGGCGAAAAGGGAAAGGCAGGAACGTATTTTGATAGTGGATGCCGGCGTCATAATTGATCTGCAGGATCACGGCCGTTGGGATCGCAAACAGGAGCGGAAAAGCCGTGAGCGTCTGCAAAACAGGCCGCGAAAGGTTTAGCCGGCCAAGCAGTGGATAAGCCAGAGAGATCAGGAAAAGATACTCCAGGAACCAGAGGTGGGCGGGGCCGAACAGGTTCTGGCGGATGACAGGGTCGAGGAACTTCGCCAGAAGGATCTCCCGCAAGGTGCACCGGCCCTCTAGATACCAGCCCCAGGCCCATACGTAATAGACCAGAGGCAGGATCACTACCGCGGCCGCCAGGAACGGCACCAGGATCCGCCTGGCGCGGTCCCCTATGAAAACGCGTGTGCCTTGTATCTCGAATTTTTTTGCGGAAAAAAAACCGGCGATAAAGAAAAAAAACGGCATCGCCATAAATTGGAACGCCCAGGTAAACCAGTCGAAAAAGGGGTGTGCGGATGGGTCGTGAACGGCCCACAGGAGACCCGGCATTTTAGTCGCCATGTAGGGAATCCCGGCGTGACCCAGGACGACGAGAAGAATGGCCCCCGCGCGGAGGGTGTCGAAAGCATGAACGCGCGTTTCCTGCTGCGTTAGCTTATTCATGAACAGATCACGGATATAAAAACGGAGAGACTTTGTCTCCATCGAACCACGCCAATTTAGTCCCTAATGTCATGAGCTTTATCTT
>CAZBAY010000196.1:0-2307 GCA_964489945.1 uncultured Planctomycetia bacterium | reverse complement strand
ACCGTCCTCGATGATAACGGCGATCTCATACGCGAACGCGGGGTCATACGCCATCAGGTTCGGGATCGTGCTGGCCGCGAGATGACTGTGGCCGTCCTGGTGTTGGAGGCCTTCGCCGTTCAAGGTCGTCCGTCCCGCCGTGCCGCCGAGGAGGAACCCCCTCGCGCGCGAATCGCCGGCCAGCCACATGAGGTCCCCGATCCTCTGGAAGCCAAACATCGAATAATAAATGAAGAACGGGATCGTGTTGAGGCCATAGGTCGCGTGGGCCGTCCCGGCCGCTATAAAGGAAGACATGGAACCGGCTTCGTTGATGCCTTCCTCGAGGATCTGGCCGTCTTTGGCTTCCTGATAATAAAGGAGCGTTTCTCTGTCGACCGGCTCGTAGAGCTGGCCTTTCGGAGAATAGATCCCCACCTGCCGGAAAAGCGCGTCCATGCCGAACGTTCTCGCCTCGTCGGGAATGATCGGCACGACCAATTTTCCGATCTCGGGATGCCGCAGAAATTTTGTCAACAGGCGCACGAACGCCATTGTCGTGGAAAGTTCCGTCTCGCCGGACCCTTGTAAAAATTCCGCGTAAAAATCCCGCGCGGGAGCGGCAAGCGGTTTTACTTTTACTTCGCGTTTTGGAACGAACCCGCCGAGGGCCTTGCGCCTCTCTAAAAGATATTTCATTTCGGCGCTGTCTTCCTTCGGGCGGTAAAAAGGCGTGTCGACGATCTCTTCGTCGCTGATCGGCATGTCGAAACGCTCGCGGAATTCGCGCAGTTCTTTTTCATTGAGCTTCTTCTGCTGATGCGTGACATTCCGCCCTTCTCCCGCTTCCCCCAGGCCGTAGCCTTTCACGGTCTTGGCGAGCACGACGGTCGGCTGGCCTTTGTGCTCCATCGCTTTTTTGTAGGCCGCGTAGACTTTCCGGGGATCATGCCCGCCGCGCGTCAGTTTTTGGATCTGCGCGTCCGACAAGTGATTGATCATCGGTAAAAGCTCGGGATATTTCCCGAAGAAATGTTTGCGGATGTAACTGCCGGGTTCGACGGAATATTTCTGGTAGTCGCCGTCCACCGCCTCTTCCATGCGCTTCAGCAAGGTCCCCTTGTGGTCCTTCTCAAGAAGCGGATCCCAGTCGGAGCCCCAGATGACTTTGATGACGTTCCAGCCGGCGCCGCGGAAAACGCCTTCCAGTTCCTGAATGATCTTTCCGTTGCCTCTCACCGGTCCGTCGAGACGCTGGAGGTTGCAGTTCACGACCCAGATGAGATTGTCGAGATTTTCGCGCCCGGCGAGCGACAGAGCCCCTAGCGTCTCCGGCTCGTCTGTCTCCCCGTCCCCCACGAAGCACCAAACCTTTGGCTCTTCGCCCTGCAAGAAACCGCGCGCTTTCGCGTAACGGGAAAAACGCGCCTGATAGATCGACGTGATCGGCGCCAGACCCATTGAGACGGAGGGAAACTGCCAAAAATTGGGCATGAGATAGGGATGCGGGTAGGAAGAAAGTCCGCCGCCCGGGGCAAGTTCCTGGCGGAAATTATGAAGATTGGTCTCGGTGAGTCGCCCTTCCAGATAGGCGCGGGCGTAATTGCCGGGCGACGCGTGGCCCTGAAAATAGACCATATCCGCGGGCCGCCCGCCGTCCCCGCCCCTAAAAAAGTGATTGAAGCCGACCTCATAAAGCGTGGCCAGCGACGCGTACGTCGAAATGTGGCCGCCGAGCCCCGAGTGCTCGCGGTTGGCCTTCACGACCATCGCCATCGCGTTCCAACGGATCAGGCTCTTGATCTTTCTTTCGAGCTCGCGGTCTCCCGGATAGGCCGGCTCTTCCTCGACGGGGATCGTGTTGACGTAGGGCGTATTGACGGTGACCGGGGCCTTGATGCCGGATTCTTTGAGGCGCGAGACGAGGCTGTTCAGCATAAATGACGCCTCCTCCGACTCCTTGTGCTTTAAAACATATTGGAGGACGTATTCTAGCGACGCGATCCAGCGGTGGGACTCCACGCCGTCGTGTTTAAGGATCGCTTCTTGTTCTCTTAATTTTGTGTCCATTTCTTAGTATAATATTATCCTATTATGAAAATGCTCGACCTGACCCTACCCACCCCCGAGGAGAACCTCGCCTGCGATGAGGCCCTGCTGGACCTCTGCGAGGACGGCTTCGGCCATGAGATCCTGAGATTCTGGGAACCGCGGAAACCCTTCGTCGTGCTGGGATATTCTAACAAAATGCGACGGGAAATCAACGAAGTTTCATGCCGGAGGCGCCAAATCCCCGTGCTCCGACGCGCGTCGGGCGGCGGAACGGTG
>CAZBAY010000195.1:0-5883 GCA_964489945.1 uncultured Planctomycetia bacterium | reverse complement strand
TCCTCTCCTCGATCGACGTATTGCCGCGAAGGCCGTTCACCTGCGCCCATCCGGTGATCCCTGAACGTATCGTGTGCCGCGCCATGTAGCGTGGAATATCCTCTTTGAACTGGCTCACGAAGAACGGCCGCTCGGGCCGCGGCCCGACGAGGCTCATGTCCCCCTGCAGCACGTTCCAAAGCTGCGGCAGCTCATCGAGATTGTTCTTTCTTAAAAATGTGCCCACTCGCGTGCGACGCGCGTCGTTTTCCACGGCCCAAACGGGCCCGGTGCCTTTTTCTGAACCGATCGGCATCGTCCGGAACTTGTAAAGAAGGAACCGCCTTCCGTCCTCCCCGACGCGTTCCTGCTTGTAAAATATGGGCCCGGGCGAACTTGCTTTGACCGCCCACGCGACGACCGCGAGAACCGGCGAAAGAAAGACCAGCGCCGTACCGGACAACGCGATGTCGATCGAGCGCTTCAAAAAACGGTTCTCCCATTCCCCGAGCGGAGAGTCCACGAAGGAAAGGAGCGGTACGCCCGACACATAAGCAACGCTCATCTTGGACGCGATGAGGCCGAACATGTCGGCGATCCAGCGGAACGCGACGAGCACTTTCTCACATTCGTAAATGATCTTCAGCACCGTTTCGGTCGGCAGGCCCTGCGCCGCCAACACCACTTCATGTACCTCGCTGTGGGACTGGATATAGCTTCCCAGCTGGTTGGTCGTTCCGACAACGGGCACCCCCTCAAGCTTGGTCCCCACGGGCCGCTTGTCGTCGAGGAACCCGATGACACGGGAGCCGAATCTCCGGTGTTTTTCGTAAAAGCTCACGAGCCGGGTCGCGTTCTCATCGGCGCCGATCACGATAATGTTGCGCCAGCTGTGCCGCTTCTCGTCCACCGACATCACGAAAAGCCCCAGAAGAAATCTCGCCACAGAAATGGAAATTGCCAACGCGACTCCAGAAATCACGAGAAACGTTCTTGAAAAGGTGAATCCCCGGAGAAAAAAACTGAGCGCCATGAGGACCAGCGTACTCATGAAGACCGCTTGAATAACCTTCACCGTCTCAGCGGAAAACGTGAGGAACCTCGCCGGCTTATAAAGACCGTAAAACCTCAAGAAAAAGGCCAGGATGAGGATAAGCAGAGGAAAAGACCGGTAATAGAACGGGTAATCCGCTACACCGAGGTTGTTTGAAAAAAACCCGCTCGCGAAGCGCGCCCAGAAGACAAGCAGCAGCGTCGCGTAAATGGTCGCGCAGTCCACCCCCAGCTGGACCAAAGGCAAGAAAGTGTCCCGTTTACGCCGCCGCGGAATGATCATCGGTCCCCGTTCTTTCGTTTTCCGATGACCCTTTTTACCATTTCATCCATTTCTTGCTTGAATCGGCTCCGGCTGAACCGCAGCGCGTTTTTCCTGGCGTCCTGAGGATCGAGAGAGAGCGCTTCAAATCGCCTGACGGCTTCGATAAGGCTTTCCGCCGTCGGCTCGTTAAAAAACACGCCCGTCACGCCATCCTTAACGGTTTCAAGCGCTCCGCCCTTTCCGTAAGCGATGACAAAACGGCCGCACGCCTGCACTTCCACCGGAACAATGCCAAAATCTTCCTCGCCGGGGAAAACGAGGGCCCGCGCGCGTCGATACGTATCTCTCAGCACGGCGTCGTCCTGCCAGCCTAGAAATTCGATATTGCTTTTTGCGATCGAACGGAGAAAATTTTCCTCCGGGCCGGTGCCGATAACGACGAGTCTTTTCCCGAGGCGATTGAACGCCTCAACGGCCAATTCGATTTTTTTGTAGGGGACTAGCGCTGACACAACGACGTACAGATCTTCCGCTCCGACGCGGGTGTCAGGCGTGTAAAAATCCGTGTCCGCAGGAGGATAAATGACTTCCGCCTCGCGGTGGTAATGTGCCGCGATCCGGTCCTTGACGTGCTGCGAGATCGCGACGAAATGGTCCACGCGGCTTGAAGACTCGGAGTCCCACCGCCGGATGCTCTTTAAAATAGTTTGGATGATCCGCTTCACGAACGGATGCCGCCTGCCGAAATACTCCTCAAAGAGCCCCCAGGCGTAGCGCATCGGCGTGAAGCAATAGCAGACATGCAACGCCTCTTTGTTTTTGCGGATGCCCTTCGCGACGCAGTGGCTGGTCGACAGAACAAGGTCATACCCTTTCAGATCAAAGGCCTCCACGGCTTTCGGGAAGAATGGCAGATAATACCGGTAGGATCTGAAAACGTCGGGCAGACTCTGGATCGGCGAGGTGAAGATCCGCTTAGCCGCGATCGCACCATTCACCTTTCCCCTTTCGTGGAAAAGCGTGTAGACGGAGCTGTCCGGATATAGCTCACAAAGCGCCTCCAGGCACTTTTCCCCGCCCCGCATGCCGTTCAGCCAGTCATGGGAAAATGCGACCTTCACGACAACACCTGCCGGTAGACATCCAGGGTCTGCTGAGCCGCCTTCTTCCAGGAAAATCGTTGGGCCTGCGCGAATCCTTTTTGGATCATATTTTTTCGTAACTCATTATTATTCAATACATTATATAAAACGTCCTCGAGAGCGTCAATGCGCTCCGGGTCAAAGAGCAGTCCGGCGTCCCCCGCCACTTCGGGAAGGCTCGTCCGGTTCGATACCACCACCGGGGTCCCGCAGGCCATCGCCTCCAGCACCGGCAGCCCGAAACCCTCCCTGAAGGACGGCAGAACGAACGCTTCGGCCAGATTATATAGGCCCGGCAAGTCCCGGCCTTCCGCCTCGCCGATCGTCCGTACGAAATCGTGGCGGGCGATCAGGCCTGTCAGCTCCTTTTCAGCGGGATCTCCCTTCCCGGTCAATACCAGCTCATGCGGGATCCCCCTCGTCTTTCTCAAACGCGACACCGCCTCTATGAGAGCCGGCACATTCTTGTGTTTTTTAAGGCTTCCCACGAAGAGAATGAAAGGTTTCCTGAGAGAATACTTCCCGCGGATCCTGGCCAACGCGCTCTCATCCTCTATTTTTCTGAATTCCGGAGCCGCCGCTTCATGGGTCACAAAAACACGGCTCTCAGGGATCCCCTGAAAAGTTTCCAGAAGATCTCTTTTGGTGTATTCCGACACCGCGAGGATCGCCCGCGCTTTCTTCCGGATCGTCCGGAGAAGCCACGTGATGTAGAGCTTCGCGAGAGGCGACATCGACACCTCGGGCGAATGAAAATAGGTCAGATCATGGATCGTCACGACAAGCTTTCCGCCGAAAAGAACGGGAATATTGAAGTGCGGCACATGGAGAAGGTCGAAATGCCTGGCCTTCCATGGAATTTCCCACTGCTCCGCGAGCCCGTAGATCTTTGACCGCGCTCGGATATAAAAAAGCTCATGTTCGAACGGCTCAGCCGCCATCGCGCCTGACAATTCACGCAGATAGCGTCCGATCCCCGGATGGCCCCACATGCGCGCGTCTATCGCTATCTTTTGTTTCTTCATCTCAGCTTCTCTTCTAAAATTTTTATCACGGTCTCCGGCTTGATCTCCGACATGCAGGGATGCCCGGGAACATTGCACACGTCCAGGTGGCAGGGTGAGCATGGCACCGGGTGCCTCAAGATCACCGCCGCCTCTGAAAGCGGTTTCCACTGGTCAAAAACGTTCGTGCCGCTGTAAAGAAAGACACAGGGGACCCCGAGCGCGGCCGCGATGTGCGCAGGTCCCGAGTCCGGGCCGATAAAGATCCTGAACTTCTTCATCAACAGGCAGAGGTCGCGCAAAGATGTCCGCCCCACCAGATCGATGAATTTGAGCTTCCCGGAGTCCGTCAGCTCCTTGAGCCTTTTCTTGTTCGACCCGATAAGGACGATCTCGTGATCAGGAAAACGCGCTTTAAATTGTCCAAGAAAAAGCCGCATATGCTCGATCGGCCACTCCTTGGCTTCCGTTCCGGCGTCGAGCTGAACTCCTACGTATTTCCCGCCGCCGGCCAGCCCCAGCAAAGGCAGCCTTGATTCCATCAGCGCTTCTTCCTCTACGGAGAAGTGGAGCTGCGGCTCCATCGAAACCTTCCGGATCCCCAGCGTTTTCAGCAGGTCCACGCGATGCTCGCTTTCGTGCGAGAGCATTCGGTAGGGTACTTCCCGCGTGAGCAGGAACCCTCCCCCCGCCTCGCCAAAGCCGACGCGCTCCCTCAGCCCTCCCAAAGCCATGATGAGGTTCTCGCGCAGGTCCCCCCTGAGCCCCAGCCCCATCTCGATCTTTCTGGAGCGGATCGCGCGGATCAATTTCCAAAAGGAAAGGCTCTGCGGGCTTTTCCGGTACCTTTTTTTGTAAAACCACGGCGCGTCAAAAACAAGCACCTCGTCCACGAACGGGTTGTTCTCTAGAAGCGGCGCCGCCCAGCTGGACGTGAGAAAAGTGACCCGGCAGCCGGAAAAATTCTCTTTGATGACCTTCGGGATCACGGTCGATGAAAGCACGTCTCCGAGGTGGTCAATGCGGATGATCAGAATGCTTTTCAGATCGGCCGGCATCCGCCCGCTTTTTCTTTTTAAAAACCTTGAGACAAGATACCCGGCCGCATCCAGAAGACCGACGAGGATAATATTTCTTTTTTTTCGAAAAACGTATTTCACGGCGAAAAACGGTGACGACAGAGAGAGGCGACGGCCTTTACCCCGTCTTTCCAGCCGATCTTCTTTCCCTCGTGATAAGAGCGCCCTTTGTAGGAAACGGGGATCTCCACGATCTTCTCCCCCGCCTTCAGTGTTTTGGCCGTAAGCTCCACCTCGATCTCAAACCCGTCGGAACTGAGCGTCAGGCTTTTGAGCGTGCTCGCGCGGAAAAGTTTGTAGCACGTTTCCATGTCCGTCAACCTCGAGCCGTAGAGAACATTGGTCAGCCCCGTCAGAAAATAATTCACCGCCCGGTGCAAGGATCCGGTCACTTTTTTTCCTCCGAGGAAGCGGGAACCGAACACAACGTTGACGCCGTTCTTCTCAAGCGCTTGTGTGAGCGGCAGATAATCCATCGGGTCGTATTCCAGGTCCGCATCCTGAATGATGATCGCGTCGCCCGACGCGGCGCTGATCCCCGTCCGGATCGCGGCGCCTTTCCCCCGGTTCTTCTCGTGGAAAATAACGTTGAAACCCTCCCGGCCCGCAAACCGCTGTCGGAGGAGCTCCCTCGTGCCGTCCGTTGAGCCGTCATCCACGATCACGATCTCCTTCTTCAGGGGAACGAATTGCACGGTCTCCACGAGTTTTTGGACCGTTTTTACCTCATTGTAAACCGGCACCACGACCGTCAGCTTCATCGGAATATTCACCCGCCCTTTCTGAAAAGATATAAAACTGTAAGCGCTTCCTCGCCTCCGAATCGGATCGGCTTTCCGTCGGGTTCATAGCCGATCCGTCCCATCAAAGCGCGTTGTTCATTGTAACTTCTTTCCGACACGGACGGATGCATATTTGTCATATTGAGCGACCACACTTTCTCGTACTCTCGCCGCTTATTTTTCGCAAAGCTATTCTCATCCGCATAGTAATCCGACCTTAGGTTGAGATTCAGCTTCTGACGATAAAACCTCATCTGTGTCTCAAGACCCACAACCGCATCGCGCGGCCCGGCCCTCTCGGTCACGTACCTTAAGAGACTCCGATAATCCTCCCTGTGGATCGAGTCCGTTGTTGCCGTAATGGCCCGCGCCGATCCCACGGAAGAAGTGGTCAAAAGCAATCCAAGAAGGGCCGCATAGACTACTTTATTTTTAACGCTTGATAAACCGGCGGCAAGCAGCACAAAAAAGACAGGGGCCGCAAAACATACGTATCGGGCATCCAATCGGATCGGGTAGAAAATGGCAAGAAAGAAGATCGGGAAAAGAAGCGTGACTGCGCAAAAAATAAAGACCTCT
>CAZBAY010000194.1:0-12165 GCA_964489945.1 uncultured Planctomycetia bacterium | reverse complement strand
TCGCGATCGCCCGGCCGCAGACCGGAACGGGGGAGGAAAAGACGACCGAGCATGTGGTGGATATCATGATCTCGCTGGATATTTCGGGGAGCATGGCGACGCTTGATTTTCATCCCGACAACCGGCTGGGCGCGGCCAAGATCGAAGCGCGGCGATTTATCGAGGGCCGCCGGCAGGACCGCATCGGGCTCGTTGTTTTTTCCGGACAAAGTATCACGCTTTCGCCGCTGACGGTCGACCGCTTGGCCGTCATGACGCTCCTTGACCGCGTCCAGATGGGGATGTTGGAGGACGGCACCGCGATCGGACTCGGGTTGGGCAACGCGGTGAACCGCCTGAGGTCCTCTGACGCCAAAAGCAAAGTCATCATTCTTCTGACGGACGGTGTCAACAACGCCGGCGAGATCGATCCGATCACCGCTTCGGACCTGGCCAGGCAGTTCGGCATCCGCGTGTATACGATCGGCGTCGGCAAAGAGGGGGAAGCGCTTCTGCCGATCCAGGATCCCCGCTTCGGCACGCGCCTCATCAAAGTGGAGACGCAGATCGACGAAAAAATGCTGTCCGAGATCGCCCGGAAAACGGGCGGGCTCTACTTCCGGGCGCGTGACGACCGGGGCCTCCGGGAAATTTTCAAACAGATCGACCGCCTGGAGAAGACGGAGATCACGGTGGAAACGTTCACGCACTACGAGGAACGATATTTTTGGTTCTTGTGGCCGGCTTTTTTTATCGCGCTTTTCGAGATCTTCTGGGTGAACGCCGTCAGCGTAAAGGTGCCTTAGATGGAGTGGGGACAAGCGAAACATTTTATCTGGCTTTGGGCCGTTCCGTTCGCGCTCGCGCTTTTTTTCCTCGCGGCCTTCCGGAAGTCCCGTCATATCCGCCGGTTCGGCGACCCGGCGCTCGTGGAGCGGCTCGTCGCCTCCTTTGACCGCTGGAAACGGACGCTGAAGCGCGGCCTTATTCTCACGGCCCTGGCGTTCCTCGTACTGGGGCTTTGCCAGCCGCATTTTAGTTCGAAAGAGATCACGGTGGAGCGGAAGGGCATTGACATCGTCATCGCGGTGGATGTTTCTAACAGCATGCTCGCCAGGGATATCCCGCCGAACCGCCTTGAAAAAGCCAAGCTTGAGCTTTCGACGCTGATCGAGCGGCTGAAACAGGACCGCATCGGCATCGTCGCGTTCGCGGGGGAGGCGTTCATCCAGTGCCCGCTGACGCTCGACCGCAGCGCGGTGAAACTTTTCCTCTCATCGCTGAGCCCCAACCTCATTCCGACGCCCGGGACGGCCATCGGGCCGGCCATTCTCGTGTCCACGCAGGCGTTCGCCGATAAGGGCAAGGAGCATAAGGCGGTGATCCTTCTGACCGACGGCGAGGACCACGGCTCGAAACCGATGGAAGCCGTCAAGCGCGCCAAGCAGGCCGGCGTGCGCATTTTCACGATCGGCATCGGGACGCCGGACGGAAGCACGCTTCCGACGGAGTCGGCGAAAGACAATTTCAAGAAGGACCGCTCCGGAAAGCTTATTTTGTCCAAACTGGATGAAAAATTATTGAGAGATATCGCGAGCGAAACGGGGGGGATCTACAGCCGTGCGACGCGCGGAGAGCTGGAAATCGACCGCATCGCCCGCGAGATCCGAAAAATGGCGCAAAAGGGCCTGCGGAGCGAGAAGTCCGTGGAGCATGAGGAGAATTTTCAGTTCTTTCTCCTCCCGGCATTCCTGTTTTTAATGGGAGAGATGTTTTTGTCGGAGAGAAAGAAATGAAGCAGAAAAACAGGGACAGCCTGGCCATTTTGCTTCTTATTTTTGTTCCCTTTTTGTGCGGTTTCAGCCTCTTTTCGGCGGTGAAGAACGAAGAGGGCAACAAATCCTACAAGGAAGGCAAGCTCGGAAAAGCGAAAACCGCCTACCAAAGCGCGCTAAGATCCGACCCCAAGTCCCCTGAGATTGCATTTAACCTCGGCAACGCTTATTATAAGGAAGAATCTTACAAAGAATCGCTCGCGTCCTACAAAGGATCGGCCGGAAGCGAAAAAAAGCCGGCGCTGCAGTCGAAGGCTTTCTACAACCTCGGAAATGTGCTTTACCGGCAGAATCACACGGACAAGGCGATCGAGTTTTACAAGCAGGCGCTGCGCCTCAACCCGAAGGACGAGGACGCCAAGTACAATCTTGAGCTTCTGACAAAGCGCCCGACCCCGCCGAAGCCCCAGGACAAGAAGGAAAAAAAGGACCAGAAAGACCAGCAGGAACAGCAGCCGCAGGATCAAAAGCAGGACGAACAAAAGGACCAGAAGCAGGGCGGCGGGCAAAGCCAGGACCAGAAAGACCAGCAGCAAGAGGACAAACAGCAAGGCCAGGACCAAAAGGATCAGCAAGGGAAGCCGGACGAACAGCAGGGACAGGGCCAGCAGGACCAAAAAGAGGGCCAAGAGGAGAAAGAAAAGGAGCAGCAAAAAAGCGGCGGCGGAAGCGGCGAAGAGCAGGAAGAAAAGGACAAGAAGAGCGACTCTCCGCAGGACCAGAAAGATGCCGGCGATAAAGAAAAGTCGCAAGAAGAACAGCCCTCCGGCAAAGGGGAAGAGGAAAAAGAGAAGGAAGAGGGAAAGTCAGAGCAGGAGTCTGGGGCCGGAGAAGAAGAGAAGAACGAGCCCGAAGAAAAAGGCGAGGATCAAAAGGGCGGCGCTGGCCAGGAAGAGCAAAAAGAAGCGCCGGAATCGCAAGAGGGCCCCGAAGAGGGGTTGGAAGAAGGGCCGGAGGAAGGGCCCGCTCCCGGTGAAACGAAACGACAGCCGACACCCGAGGAGATCCGCGCGGAGCAGATCCTGGGCGCGCTTGAGAACGGGGAGCGGCAAGTTTACCGGATGAGGAACGATCAGAGGGACCCCCGCGGAAGATATAAGGTGATCGTGGAGAAGGATTGGTAAAGTGAAAAAAAACATCGCGGGAATGACATTATTATTTCTTCTTTCCTCTTTTTCGCCGGCATTCGCGGAAATTTCGATCGAGACGTCCGTGAGCCGTTCGAGGCTCAACGTGGGGGATGATCTGAACCTCGACATCATTATTTCGGGCGCCGCCGGCAACATTGCCAAGCCCGTCTTTCCCTCATTGGAAGGCTTTTCCTCCTATTCGCGCGGCCACTCCCAGGAGATCACGATCATCAATGGCAAGACCACCACGAGGAGTGTTTTCAGTTATGTATTGATCGCCAACGCAGCGGGCCGGAAGGTCATCGGGCCCTTTGAGGTGGTGATCAGCGGCAAACCGTACATAGTAGCGGCCGTGGAAGTGGAGGTCGTACAGGGCGGGGCATCCTCTTATTCCATTCCGACCTCCGGCCCCGTCGTCGCGCCGCCGCCGCGCGCGATGCCGAGCTCAGGCGTTACGAACCAGGATATTTTCGTCAAAGCGTGGCTCGACAAGGACGAAGTTTACGTGAATGAGCCGGCGATGCTGACCTACACGATCTACACGCGCCTCACGTCGACTTATAAGGGATTTGAAAAGGAACCCGTCACGACGGGATTTTGGGTGGAGGATTTTCCGCCGGAGAAGACGATCAAGCGCACCGAGCAGATCTTCAACGGATCGCGCTACGTCGTGGCGGACATCCGGAAACTCGCGCTTTTCCCGACGCAGACGGGGGTTTTCACGATCGAGCCCGGGACGATCGCGACGACCGTGGAAGTACGCGACCCGCAGGACTTCGACAGCTTCTTCTCTGTCAACGTTTTCGGGCGCAGAGGCCCCTATACCACGTCCACGTATCATGTTTTTTCCAAAATGATCCCCACGGATCCCATCACGCTCACGGTGAATGCCCTGCCGGAGGCGGGCAAACCCGCGGATTTTTCGGGAGCGGTCGGGGATTTCAAGATGGAGGGCTCCCTCGACAAATCCCAGGTGGAAACGGGGACGCCGGTGACGCACCGCCTCCGTATCTCCGGCCAGGGCAATATCAACACGCTGCAGACGCCCGCTTTTCCCGCGATCGTGGGCTTCAAGATCTACGATTCCTCAAGCTCCGCGAATATTTCGAAGAACCGGCTCATCGTCGAGGGAGAGAAAATAACCGAAACGGTGTTGGTGCCGAGAGTGGCGGGGACTTACACGATCCCCGAGCTGGCATTTTCCTATTTTGATCCCCGGTCCCGGACCTACAAGGAGTTGAAGACCCAGACCCACACGCTTGTCGTCAAACCAGGGCTTGAGGCCGATGAGCCGCCTGCGCCGGAGGCCGCCGTCGAGTCTGTCGAGAAAGAAGAAGTCATAGTCGTCGGCAAGGACATTCGCTATCTGAAGGAAAAAAACGGAGGAGCCCTGTCTTTCGACGGGCTTCACCGGAATCCTTTGTATTGGGTTTTGAACGGCATCCTCGTTCTGGCGTCCTTTTCGATCATGCTCTTTTCCAAAAGGCGCGAAAGCCTTTTGCAGGACTTGAGGGCGGCGCGTTTCCGCCGCTCCGGCCGCGTCGCGAGAATGAAATTAAAAAAAGCCGCGAAGCTTCTGCGTCAGGACAAGCGCGATGAATTTTACGCCGAGATCGACCGCGCGGTCCGCGGCTATTTCGCGGACAAGCTGAACCTCGCGGGCCAGTTGGTGACCGCGGAAGCCGTGGAGGAAGCGGTCTCCCTCGACGCGGCGGTGGAAATGAAAGGGGAAGCGAAGACGCTTTTTGACGATCTGGCTGCCGGACGCTTCGCGCGGGCCGAGAAAAGCCAGGAGGATATGAAGAACGTTTATGATAGGGCCGAGCGCGTGATCAATTTATTCGAAAAGGTGAAGTGGAAATGAAAAAAACGCTCGCAATGACCCTATTCTTCCTTTCGCTTGTGACGCCTTTGTATGCGGCCACACTCGCGGAAGCCAACGCCAAATATCAAAGCGGGGATTTCAAGGCTGCCGCATCGCTCTATGAGGAAATGGTGAAGGGGGGCAAAGGCTCAGGGGCTGTTTATTACAATCTCGGGAACGCTTATTTTCGTCTCGGCGTGAAAGGAAAAGCGCTTGTCAATTTCCGGAGAGCCTTCGAGCGCCTGCCTCGCGACCCGGATGCCGGGTGGAACCTTGACCTTGTGCGCAGCACGGTGCCGGAACGATCGGGCGCCTCGGAGGGCGCTTGGGCCCTTGCGTGGGCGAGGACCACGGCGGCTTTTTTTACGCTCGACGAAATTTGCCTGGCGATCACGGCGGAGCTGGTGCTTTGTCTTCTTTTAATTCTTTTATCGGTTTATATCCCGCGGCTCGGGCTTTTGCCGCAGATGGTGCAGGCCGTTGTTACGATGTGTCTTATCGCAGCCGCCGCGCTTTTTGCGTTCAAGGCCTACGGTTTGAGGGACCCAGCCGCTGTCGTGCTTGAAAAAGAAGTTTACGCCCGCTATGGCCCGTCCGAACGCGAAACAAAGGCGTTCCTTCTGCGTGAGGGGGCGGAAGTGAAGCTTCTCGACGAGTCGAAGGGCTGGCTTTACGTTTCCCTCGGCGAAAAAAACCCGGGATGGGTCCCGAAGGCCTCGTGTGAAGTCGTCTAAAAAAGCGGTCATTGTCGTCGGACACGGCAGCAAAGAGCCCGGTTTCGAAAAAGCCATGGTCCGCGTGGCGGGAAAGCTCAGGCGAGAGGGAAAATACGGGAAGGTCCTTTGCGCTTATCTGGGGAGCGCCCCTCCGTCGCTGCCAGAGGCGGTGAGCCAATGCGCACGCCGGGGCATTGCGGACATTATTGTGATCCCTTACTTTATTTTGGCGGGCGCGCATGTGGTCTCGGACATTCCGGGACTTGTCCGCGAGGCGAAGAAAAAATACGCTGGAAAAGTCCGCGTCCGACTGGCGCCTTATTTGGGATATCATGAAAAAATCGTATCCGTTGTCCAGGAAAGGATCGGCCAAGCGCGCTAAGTCCCGCGTTATCATCTGCGGCGTCGCGCTGATCCGGCGCGACCGTGAGTTTTTGATCGCGCAGAGGAACGCCGACGACACGTTCGGGTCTTTCTGGGAATTTCCCGGCGGGAAAAAGAGGGCGAGCGAGTCGTTCGAGGAATGCGTTGCCCGCGAAGTCAAAGAAGAACTCGGGGTTAAAGTGTCCGTTGAGAAAAAATTCATGGAACTGCGCAAAAAATACCCGAACCGGGAGTTGTGGCTTCATTTTTATCTCTGCTCCCATACCTCCGGCGAGCCCCGGCCGATCGACTGTCAGGACGTGCGGTGGGCGGACGTGACGACGCTGAAAGATTTCAAATTTCCCCCCGCGAATGATGTCGTGATTGAAAAGTTGATGGACGTCGTCATGACGAAGGGTTCCAATGTCTAAGCCTTTTATTCTCGCATTAGATCTGGGGACCACGGGCAACCGCGCGATCCTTTTTGACGCGCGGCAGAGGGTCGTTTCCTCATTTTATGAGGAATTTCCGCAAATTTACCCCAAGCCCGGATGGGTGGAACACGACCCCGAGGCGATCTGGGCGAGCGTGCAACATATTTTGTCAAAAACATTCAAGAAAGTGCCGCCCAGCCGCGTCGCGGCCGTCGGGATCACGAACCAGCGTGAGACGATCGTTCTCTGGGACAGAAAGACGGGACGGCCGCTCCACAACGCGATCGTGTGGCAGGACCGCCGGACGACGCCGCGCTGTGAGGCGTTGAGAAAAAAAGGGTTTTCGAGCGAGATCCACCGCAAGACCGGGCTTGTCATTGATCCCTATTTCAGCGCGACGAAGATCGAATGGTTGCTCGATCACGTGAAGGGTGCCCGGAAAAAAGCCGAGCGGGGGGATCTGATGGCCGGCACGATCGACTCGTGGATCATCTGGAAATTGTCGGGGCATCGCACGCATGTGACCGACACGTCCAACGCGTCGCGCACGATGCTTTTCAATATCGTGAAAAAAAGCTGGGATGAGGGGCTCTGCCGGCTGTTCCGCGTGCCTCAGCGTATTTTGCCGGAAGTGACGGTCTCAAGCGGAGCCGTGGCGATGGTGGATAAGGCGTTCTTCGGCGCGGAGATCCCGATCTCCGGCGTCATCGGGGACCAGCAGGCGGCGCTTTTCGGCCAGGGCTGCGTCGCGCCCGGTCTTGTTAAAAATACCTACGGCACCGGGCTTTTCGCGCTTGAGAACACGGGGCGCAAGCCGAGATTTTCAAAGGATATTCTCACGACGGTGGCCTGGTCCATCGGGAACCTTGAAGAGACCGAATACGCGGTGGAGGGGAGTGTCTTTATCGCGGGCGCGGCGATCCAGTGGCTTCGCGACGGGCTTCAGATTTTGAAAAGCGCGAAAGAAACGGAAGCGATCGCCAAAAGCATTACGTCCAACGAAGGGGTCTATTTTGTTCCCGCGCTTGTGGGGCTTGGCGCTCCGCACTGGGATTCACGCGCGCGGGGCACGATCATCGGCATCACGCGCGGCACGACGCGCGCGCATTTCGTGGCGGCGGCGCTTGAGGCGATCGCCTACCAGACAAAAGACATTTTGGAAGTCCTCCAGAAAGAAACGCGCTTGAGGCTCAAGACGCTGCGTGTTGACGGGGGCGCCTCCGCCAACGATTTTCTGATGCAGTTCCAGGCGGATATCCTGGGGATCCCTGTCGAACGGCCGAAGATCCTTGAGGTCACGGCGCTGGGCGCCGCGGGGTTGGCCGGGATCGCGGTGGGCTTTTGGAAGAACAAAGAGGAATTCAACCGGCTCCGCAGGATCGACCGGGTTTTTAGGCCGCGCATGAAGCGTTCCGAGGCGCGGAGGCTCCATTCGAAATGGCAGGAGGCGGTTTTGCGCTCGAAGGCGTGGGCGGATTAACGAAATTTTAAATAAATAAAGGAGAGCTTAATGCGGGAGATCAATCTTGAGATAGTGCGCGTGACGGAGGCCGCGGCGATCGCGGCCTCGGCTTGGATCGGCTCAGGCGACAAGAAGGGCGCCGACAAGGCGGCGACGGACGCGATGAGGAGCCGGTTGAACATGATCGAGTTCGCGGGCCGTATCGTGATCGGCGAAGGCATCAAGGACGAGAGCGCCGGGCTTTTCGCGGGGGAGCAGGTCGGCAAGCCGGCGAACAAAAACGAAAAGATCTATGACCTCGCGGTCGATCCCATCGAGGGCACGCGACCGACGTCCTTTTCCGGCCCCGAGGCTTTAAGCGTTTTGGCGGTGGCCGAAAAGAACACGCTTTTCTCGACGACTGAATTTTACGTGAATAAGCTTGCCTACGGACCGCAGATCGCTTCGAAGGTCAAGCTTTCCATCACGGATCCTTTGGAAAAAACGATCGAGCGGGTGTGGACGGCGACGGGGAAGGATGCCAAGAAAATAATGGTGTGCGTCCTCGACCGCCCGCGGCATGAGAAGCTCATCGCCGAACTTCGCCGGATCGGCGTGCGGATCAAGCTCATTCAGGACTGTGACGTATCGGCCGCGATCGCGACGTGCCTCGCGGACAGCGGCATCGATATTCTCTGCGGTATCGGCGGCGCGCCGGAAGGGACGCTTACGGCCTGCGCGATCAAATGCCTGCGCGGTGATTTTCAGGTCCAGATCGTTAAAAAAGACGGCGCGGTTGAGCCCAAGGTTTACCATCTGGATGACATGGTCAAAGGGGAGTGCGCGTTCGCCGCGACCGGCATCACGAATGGCAGCTTGCTGCGCGGCGTGCGTTACGCGCCGGAAGGGCCCATCACGAACAGCGTTTTCATGCGCTCCGTGAGCGGCACCGTCCGCTGGCTCACCGCCTACCACGGCAACTGATGTCTAAATACAAGCTTCTTATTTTTGATTTCGACGGCACGCTTGTCGACACGGCGCCCGACATCGCGCTTTACGCCAATGAAGTCCTTGCCGAATACGGTTATCCCGGGCGGACGCTTACCGAAGTCAAAAAGGCCGTCGGCCGCGGCGTGCATGAGCTTTTAAGGGAATTGGCTCCCGCGTTCGGCGATCATACGCCCAGGCTCGAAGAGGCCGTCGCTTCTTTCAAAAAGCGCTATTGGGCAAAGCCCGTTGTCCATACTAAGCCGTTTGGCGGTGTGGTAGAGACGCTTTCCGGCCCGCTTCGCGCGTTTAAAAAAGCCATTGTCACGAACAAGCCGTACGGGCTGACTCAAAAAATACTGGATGAGCTTTCTTTGAGCCATTTTTTTAATATCGTTATTGGTTTGGACATGGAATTTCCCGCGAAACCCCATCCGGCGTCGGTGAAGCGCGTCATGGAAAGCCAAAGCGTACAACCCTCTGAAACGCTTTTTTTGGGTGACAGTTACGTCGACGCCGAGACCTGCCTGAACGCCGGGATCGATTTCGCGTGGGTGGACTGGGGTTACGACCAGCTGAATGGACACACACCCGCCTTCCGGTTTTCAAACCCTTTGGATTGGAAAAAGTTAGAAAGCGCCTGAGAGGTGCATCGGCCCGGTGGGCTGCGACGTGCCGCCCGCAGGCTCGGCCGTGACGGCAAATTGGTCGTAGGCTTTTACTTCGGCAAGCGCCGGAAAATCCAGATGCGCGCCGCCGCTTTCATCCGTCGTGAAGGTCCCCACCGAGACGGGGGCGCTGTTTCCCGCGATCGCCCAAAGCTGGAAGACTTTATTTTGCCCGATCGCCGCCATGTTTTTGACGACAAAGCAGCCCATGCGGAGGCGCGGGTTCCACACATACATTGCCGAGGCGTCCGGATCGGTCTCAAGACCTTTGAGCTCCACGGCTTTCGTTTCAGGCGCGGTGAGCGCCTGGATCAGGACGGTGTCATGGACCAAGCGCGGCGGTTTGATCGAGGTTTTCGCCGGGAGGAGCTTCATGAGGAGGATCACCGCGACTGCCAGCGCCGCGATCCCCGTGAGCCATTTTTTGAGTACCATATAACGTATTGTTTCTCCGAAGGTTTTTATATTACACCAGCGGATTTTAATGAAGGCAAATATTTTTATTTGCTATAATAACCGGAGTTAACCAAATGAGGTGCGATATGAAGAAAGTGCGTTTTTCTTTCCTTGTAATTTCTTTGTCCGTCCTTTTAAGCCCGCCTGTTTTTGCGGCGACCTACGCCGTGGATCTCGACCACACGAGCGTATCTTTTAAGATCCGGCACATTCTTTCCAACGTGCAGGGGTCGTTCCGGCAGTTTGAGGGGTCGGTCGCCTATGAGCCGGGCAAGCCCGAAACGTGGAGCGCGCAGGGCGTGATCCAGGCGGCTTCGATCGACACCAATGTCGAGCCGCGGGACAAGCATCTGCGGTCGGCGGACTTCTTCGATGTGGAAAAGTACCCGACACTTTCCTTTAAGACGACGAAAGTGCTTGAGGCATCTGACACGGCGGCCAAGCTCGAAGGCCTGATGAACTTGCACGGCGTTGAAAAGCCGATCGTGCTCGACGTGGAGATCCACGGCGTCGCGAAAGATCCCTGGGGAAACACTCGGGCGAGTTTCACCGTGACGACGACTTTAAACCGGAAAGATTACGGCCTGACCTGGAACAAGACGCTCGAAACGGGTCAGTTTTTGGTAGGGGAAGAGGTGAAGATCATCCTTGAAGTCGAGGGGATCCTTCAGGAGTAAGTGTGGGTCATAACAAAGGAGGAATATATGGCTAAAGTTGGTAAGAAGAGACTGCTTTTGGCAGCGTCAGTGGCGGGTTTAGTCGCCGTGGCTGGCATGGTGGCGCCCGCGACGGTGTACGCCGCGGATGTTGCCTGTTCAGGCGTCAATGCCTGTAAGGGTATGGGCGATTGCGGCGGCAAGGGTCATTCCTGCGCCGGCAAGAACGCCTGCAAAGGCCAAGCTTGGGTGAGCGTTCCCACAGCGGACCTTTGCGCGAAGATCGGCGGAACCATCGTAGAAGCGCATATGTAAATTGCCCGAATAGGGCATCGACGCGGCGCCGGCTTCGAAAAAAAACCGGCGCCGCGTCTTCTTCACAAGAGGCGATCAAATGAAAGAAAGCGGTTGGACCCCTCAAGGCTGCGGCATCGGGCTTCGCAGCCAGCACTATCCGGTGATCACCGGATCTTGGCCTCGCATGGACTGGTTCGAGGCCATTTCCGAAAATTATATGGATTCGGGCGGGCGTCCGCTCAAGACCCTTGAGAACATTCGCGAACATTATCCGGTCGCGCTTCATGGTACCGCGCTTTCGATCGGCTCCGCCGATCCGCTCAACGAAAAATATCTCGAAAGATTAAAAAGGCTCGCGGACCGCGTCGAGCCTTTCATTGTTTCCGACCATCTCTGCTGGTCGGGCGTCAATGGCCAGCAGCTTCACGATCTTTTGCCGCTTCCTTTCACGGAAGAAACTTTAAAGCATCTTGTGCCGCGTATCCAGCACGTCCAGGAAATTTTGGGACGGCGGATCCTTCTGGAAAATATTTCAACCTACGTGACCTATCGGCATTCAACGATGACGGAATGGGAATTTACCTCCGAAGTCGCGCGCCGATCCGGCTGCGGGCTTCTAATGGACATCAACAATATCTACGTGAATTCGGTGAACCACAAGTTCGATCCGCATGATTTCCTGAAGGGTGTCCCCGGTGAGCTTGTGGGGCAGATCCATCTTTCCGGCCACACCGACATGGGGGATTTCCTTTTTGACACGCATTCAAAGGACATCATCGGGAAAGTTTGGGAGCTTTACGGCGAAGCGCTGAAGCGCTGGGGTCCGGTGTCCACATTGATCGAATGGGACGAAGACATCCCGCCCTATGAACATCTCGCCGGCGAGGCGGAAAAAGCGAAAAAAGTTTACCAAAATGCCACGCCCGTGGAGTTTGGTGAGAAATCTGCGCGAGCCGCTGATCCTTCCAGGCGGGAGGTTATCGAATTGCCACTTGAAGCGGTGCAGCGCAGTCTGCGCGCCAAGATCCATGCGGCGCCCGTTGAAAAGCCGTTTTTCCGGCGAGAATTCCTCAACCCCCAGGGCGGCGTTTCAGGGGAGGAAAGAATGTCCGTTTACGCTGACGGCTATCCGCTCAGGGTCCGGGAATCGCTCGCCGAAGTTTTTGATGCGGTCCACCATGTTCTTGGGGACGAGCGTTTTTCGAAATTAAGTTTCGCGTACGCGGAAAAATTCGGCGCGGACGATTATAATCTCAACTTTTCTGGCAGAGAATTCCCGGATTTCATCGGAAATTCATCTGCTCTCAATGATTTTCCGTTCCTCGCGGACCTGTCGAGG
>CAZBAY010000193.1:0-4738 GCA_964489945.1 uncultured Planctomycetia bacterium | reverse complement strand
GAGGACGGCCCGACGCATCATGGCGCGTTCGACATCGCTTATTTGAGAAAAGTACCCGGCATGACCGTCATGGCGCCGCGCGACGGACGGGAACTCGATCTCATGGTGAAATACGCCTATGGACATCGCACGGGTCCCATCGCGGTGCGTTATCCGCGCGGAGCGGTCGCCGAGGAAACGGCGGGATCTTTAAACCAGATCGCGCCGCGCCCGATCCAACCGGGAAAAGCGGAAGTGTTGAGAGAAGGAAAGGACGTTTTGATCCTCGCGCTGGGGAGCATGGTGTACCCGGCGTATGAAGCGGCCGCCCTTTTGGAAAAAGAAGGGGTCGAGGCGGCGGTCGTGAACGCCCGTTTTGCCAAGCCGCTCGATGAACCCTGCATCCTTTCGCTCGCGGAAGGCAAGTCGCTTGTATTGACGATCGAAGAGGGCGCGCTCACCGGCGGTTTCGGCAGCGCGGTCCTAGAGCTTTTTGAAAGAACGGCCGCCGGCGAAAGAGCGGCGCTTCCGCAGGTCCGCACGCTCGGCCTTCCCGACCGTTTTATTGAGCACGGGAAAAGAGAGCTGGTCCTTGATTCGCTGGGCCTTTCAGCCCCCAAGATCAAAGGCGAGGTTTTGCGCCTCCTGTCAACCGACCAATTCGCGAGTCTTCATGGCTAAAGCCCTTTCCAACGGAAACCTGGCGCTGGTGAACGGCGCGATCCTTTGGGCGATCGAGTCCGGAGGCGCGACTTCGAGCCCGCATGAGCGGATGATGTTCGCGGCGGGTTACCCCATCACGCCGGTGAATGAAGTGACGGAGTATTTTGGGCGGATCGCGAAGGGCCTCGACATCTCCTTCATTCAGGCCGAGAGCGAGATCGCGGCCGGGAACATGGTGATCGGCGCGGCTTCCGTCGGGACGCCCGCGCTCACCGTGACGTCGAGCCCCGGCATCAGTCTGATGCAGGAGGCGATCTCCTACGCCGCCGGCATGGAACTCGGCGGGCGGGGCCTCGTTTACGTGGACGTCGTGCGCGGCGGCCCGGGCCTTGGGAATATCCAGGGCGCGCAATCGGATTTCAATCAGGCGGTGATCGGCGGCGGGCACGGCGATTATCAGACTATTGTTCTGGCGCCCGCCTCCTCTCAGGAAATGTTCGATTTCGTGAGACTCGCTTTCCGGCTTTCCTCCCAATACCGCATTCCGGGATTTATCCTCACGGACGGCTACGTCGGCCAGCTCAAAGAAGAATATGAGATCCCTGACAAGGTCCATCCTCTTGAAACGTCAACCTTCAAGGACGTGCGGACGTCCATTTATGTCCGCGAAGGGGTATTGGAAGAGCACAATTGGAAACTCGTGAGACGGTTTGAGGCGCTAAAGAAAGACGCCGCGCTGAAGAACATGGAAGTGGTTCCCTATCGTTTGGAAGACCCGGCCGGCCGCGCCGAGATCGTCATCGTGAATTATGGCTATTTCTCGAGGATCGGGACGGGGATCGTCGACCGCGCCCGGGAAGCGGGGATCCCGGTAGGCCAGATCAGCTTGAAGGCCCTCAATCCTTTTCCGGAGGAAGCACTTTTGAACGCCGTGCAGAATTACGGGCCGCTTTACGTGATGGAGGGCGGGATCAATCAACTTTGTGAAAGGGTCCGCACGGTGGTCGGAGGGATTGCGGTCGTCGGCACCTGCCAGAGGCCCGGCGGCACGCTTCCCACAGAAAAAGACATCCTGTCGGATCTTGAGGACCTGATCAAAGAGGTAAAAAAGCCGGATTTTCAAAAGATGTTTTCCGATTACCGGAAGATCCTGGCCAGGCCCCGGACGTTCCGTCTCAATCGCGGCGAAAAGTTCGAGAAGATCAAGCTTTCCGAGTCGACGTACGATGTTGAGTACGGGGCGGGGATGGAAGGCAAAAAGCCCGAGCCGCGAAAGCCTGAATCGATGACGGACAAGAGCATGTACTACTGCGCCGGCTGTGATCATAAATTCAGCACCGAGGCGCTCGGGAATATTTTTGACACACTGAAAGATTTCGAGGTAACGCTTTATTCGCCGGTCGGTTGTTCCATCTTTCTTTATGATTTTTTCCGCAAGGACCGCATCAACAATATCCAGGTCCCGCATGGCCGGGGCCCGGCGGCGGCTTCGGCTTCGAAGCGCTCAAAACCGGATTCGGTCGTGATCTGTTACCAGGGCGACGGTGACGCGCTCGACATCGGCCTGGGCGAACTTCTGCACGCGGCGGCGCGCGGTGAGAAGATCACGGTGGTTCTCATCAATAACGGCACCTACGGCATGACCGGAGGGCAGCTTTCGGCGACGACGCCGCTGGAACAATTTTCAAAGACGACGCCTAAGGGCCGTGAGGCGTCGCAGAACGGTTTCCCGATCGACGTGTCCCAGCTTTTGCACCGCCAGGGGGTCAGTTACTATCGCCGCACACTTTTGGGCACGCCCGAGCTCAACAAACAGTTCACTCATTTCGTTTTTCAGGCGCTCCTTCACCAGATCAAAGGCGACGGGATGAGCGTTGTCGAGGTCGTCGCGACCTGCACCGAGCACCAGCGCGCGCCGCAGGAGGTCATTGATGCTTTCAAAACGGCGGGAAAAAAACTGCACCAAATTTCGCTCGCGAAAGAGTACGCCGCGACGACGATGCCTAAGACCTTTCCGCTGGCAGTAGGCTGGGGGGAGGATTTTGAAAATCCCGAGGAAATTTTAACGCCGGCGCGCCAGAAGCACGCCCAGAACGGCGCGGCGGTGACGGCCGAGTCGCGTTTTGAAAATTACATGAAGACGCTCGAATCCGTCGGCATTCTGCTGAAAGACCGGCCCGAGCCGCGCAAGGACGCGAAGGACATTCGCTTTTACCTTTGCGGAGAGGGTGGGCAGGGCATTCAGTCGCTGGCGGATATTTTAATGAAGGCCGGCATCACCGAGTACGCTTACAATTCTCCCTGGTATGAGCCGGAAGTGACGAAGGCCCGCACGGTCGCCGCGGTGACGCTGACGAACAACCCCTATCTCAACCCCTCGCCGCAGGTGGGGGAAGCGGACGTTCTCGTCTGCATGACGCCGCAGATGTATTTTGAAAGAAAGCATTTTGTTAAAAAGGGCGGGCTCGTGATCGTGGATGGTCAGGGCATGGACCTGAAGAACGGCCAGTACGATTATACGCTCATCAACATCCCGGCGACGAACCTGGCGCTCACGCAGATCAAGGAAAAGCGCTGCGCGAACATCATCATGCTAGGCGTGTTGAACCAACATCTTGAGATATTCGGGGAGGCGGCCCTTGAGAACACGATCCGCAAAAATATTTCTAAGGCCGCGGAGATCAATCTTCAGGCTTACCGTTTAGGAAGGAACTTTCTTACTTCTGGATTGACACCAGGTCGTTGACCTGGATCTTCTTGCCCTGCGAGAGTTCCTTGATGTTGCACGCCGTCATCACGTCACGCACTTCAAGGACCGCCAGCGTCCCGACAGACCGCCCCTCTTGATTCAGGAAAAGCGTTGAATCGCTCCGGATCCCGTCCGCCTTACCGACATCCACAACGACAAACCCGTGAGCTTCATTGATGGCCAGGACCCGTCCCTCTTTCTTGGCGGGTTTACGGGCTTCCTGGGCTTTTTGCGGCGCCGGTGAATTCACGGAAATAGAACCAAGTTCTACCGTGTTCCATTCGCTGTTGATGAGCGTGCGCGCGCCGGAGATGGTTTCCTCCAGGCTGATCTTGGCGACGTTGATCTCGGTGATCTTGTCATTGGTGGCTTTGTAAAGCCGCTCGAGTTTTTTGACGAGGAGCTTGTTGTGTTCGGTCAGGCGGCGTATCTCTTCTTCTTTTTCGCGGATCTGGCGGGTAACGGCGTCCGAGCCTGAATTTGCCATCGGGTTCCGGCGGAGGCCTTCGATCTCGCGTGTCTTGTGGATCAGCATTTCTTCGAGATAGGTTTTTTCATCCTCGGCGGAGGCCAGGTCGTCGGCGACTTTTTTCAAGTCAGCCTGAAGCGTCTGATTCTCCTCTTTCAGAGCGGCAAATTCAGCGCGCTCTTTTTCAGTCTTCTCGATGAGAGCCTTGTGTTCGGTTTCCACAGACTCGAGGGACTTTTGGATCTGCTGCGCTTTCTTTAAGAGGGTTTGGTTCTGCTTTTGAAGCGTAACGTTGTAGACGAGGAGAAACACGGCCGCGATGGCGAAAATAAACACCACGAACGGTGATTTGAGAAGGGAACTTTGTTGGAACGAGGGTCTTCCATCCATAGGATTGAAACCTTATGCTAACAGAAGCCTGCGTGTAAGTCAATTAAGGCTATTTGGCTCAGGCCCCGAGGGGCCGTAAGCTTAGCTTGGGGGGATTCTTGACATGCTTTTCGGGCTGAATTATAGTGAAGTTATGAAATTTCTGATCCCAGCTATGTCGATGCCAGGTCCTGGCGAGCTTCTTATTATTCTCTTGATCGTGCTGCTCCTCTTCGGGGCGTCGCGGATCCCGCAGATCGCCCGTTCGCTCGGAGAGGCGATGAAGGAGTTTAAGAAGGGGTCGAAGGACGACTCCGGCCCGAAACAGAACGACCAAAAACCGCTTCCGTGACTCAGAAGGTCTTGACGCTTTTTGATCACCTGGATGAACTGCGGAAACGCCTCATCCTGTCGCTCGCGGCCGTCGGGCTCGGGGCGGCGGCCGGATATTTTGCCTCGGACAACATCCTCGAAGTCCTGACCGCGCCGCTTAGGAACGCGAACGAGCC
>CAZBAY010000192.1:0-1501 GCA_964489945.1 uncultured Planctomycetia bacterium | reverse complement strand
CATTGGCCGCTCAGGAGCTCGAAAAAATAGAACTGGCACGGGGGGAGGACGTGCTCGACAGCACGCTCATCCGCATGAAAAAAACCTACCCGGCTTATTTCGGTTCATACGACCGGTTCAGCGTGATCCGGGATTTCACGGACCGGTTCGAGAATTTGTTTCTGATCGGCCGGAACGGCATGCACCGGTACAACAATCAGGACCACTCCATGCTCACGGCGATGGTTGCCGTGGACAATATCATAAGTGGAGTAAGAACGAAGGAAAACCTTTGGGCGGTCAACACTGAAGAAGAATATCACGAAGAAAAATCTCCCCACGCTAAAAAAGCTCCAAAATAGTCCTTCTAAATATCTTCATATAAAGTTCGATTAACATTCCGCAGTATTGATAGGAATAATTAAAAAAAACTTGACAAAAAGGGCCTATCTTGCTAGCCTAACCACCAAGTTGTACTTCACTTACAACAGATAGATAACCTACATTATGCCGCGAAAGGGGGGAACAACCTAATAGGCTCACAGGTTATCGGCTGGCCGGATAAGCCAGCTACCCAAAAGCAATACCCTAACTAAGAAAATAAAGCAATCCTACAGGAGTACTAAATGAAACTATCTAAAGCGTTATTGGTTTTAGCGCTTGTCGTGGCCTTCGCGGTCCCGGCATACGCCGAAACACAGAACGTCAAGGTCAGCGGGTCGTTGGACATGTACCATGTCTACCGGCACAACTATGACCTCAGGGACGGTAATGACAGCGGTGCGGTTCCGTACGGTGGACTTGACGGGGGCTTTCCTTCTCCGTTTACTTCCGGTGTACAGGGCGCCAACCACGGTTCGTCCCCGACCAATCGGTCTGATGGAGACGACTACTTCATGAGCGTCACCCAGATCGAAGTGTCTGCGGACCTGACGGACAACGTCTCGACCGTCATCAACGTCATCAACCAGCGCGACTGGAACGCGGGAACAGACGCATTCACAAGTCCCTCTGATGACTCGTCAGGCGAAGAGTTCGACATCGAACTCGACCTGGCCTACGTCCAAATGAAGGAGATCTTCTATTCTCCTCTTACGCTGACCTTCGGCCGCCAGGATATCTGGTTCGGCAGAGGGCTCATCGTGGGCTCCAATTGGAGAGCATGGGACAATCAGTCGCACGAGAAGGGCGGCAGCGGCCAGATCCAAGCCGATGAGTATTCCGCCAAGACGGCGTTCGACGCGATCCGCGCCACTCTCGACTTCAATCCTTGGACGTTAGACTTCGTCTACTCCAAGATCGACGAGAACGCGCATGATCCCGAGGACGACATCGACCTCTACGTTGTCAACGTGAACTACAAGTTCGCGGAGTACAACGCGGTGGCTGAGCTCTACTACGCTGGGGAGAACGACAGGGCAGCATTCCCGAACGCGAATGATAGCACAGACACTGACGACGATGACACGTTTGAAACGCGCAATAACGATACCCACACCATTGGTGGGCGCGTTCAGTTTGA
>CAZBAY010000191.1:0-4061 GCA_964489945.1 uncultured Planctomycetia bacterium | reverse complement strand
GAGTTCCTGTGCCTCTTCCATATAATGCGTTGTCAAAAAGATCGTGAGGCCCTTTTTATTGATGTCGGAAAGATAATTCCAGATATGGTGCTTCAGCTCGACATCCGCGCCCGCCGTCGGCTCATCGAGGATCAGGATCTTCGGCTCATGGATAAGCGCGCGGCAGATAAGAAGACGCCGCTTCATGCCGCCGGAGAGCTTTCTGAAGTTCACATTCCGTTTCTCGGAGAGGCGAAAGCGCGCTAAAAGTTCGCGGGCCCGCCGGACAGCCTCCGCTTTTGGCACGCCGAAATAACCGGCCTGATACACGAGGAGCTGTTCGATGGTAAGAAAGGGGTCAAAATTGAATTCCTGAGGGCAAAGGCCGATGAGGGGACGGGTTTTGCGATAATCCCGGATGACATCGAGGCCGAAAATGCTGACCGAGCCGGACTGAAAGTTCCCGAGACCCGTGATCGCGTTGATCGTCGTCGTTTTTCCGGCGCCGTTAGGCCCCAGAAAACTCAAAAATTCGCCCTCCGGCACCTCGAACGAGACGCCGTCCACAGCCCTGAGCGGGCCGTAGGACTTCACGAGATCTTTCACGCTGATCGCCGACAGACTCATCCCGCCATCTTAATCAAAGGAGGCTCCGCCGTCAATGCGTGTGCTATAATATTTCGTCATGATCAAAGCGATCCTCTTCGACCTCGGCAAAGTCATCCTCGATTTCAATTTTGACCCCGCCTTCCGCAAACTTTCAAAAGTGACGGGCCTGACCCCCGAAGCGATCCGCGATCATTTCTCCCGGTCGGGCCTCGAAGTCCTTTATGACGGGGGAAAGATATCCTCCCAACACTTTTACCGGGAAGTCAAAAAGGCTTTAAAGCACCCGCTCTCTTACAAGGATTTTAAAAAAGTTTGGAACGCTATTTTTACGCCGAAGCTTAGGATGGTGGCGCTCGTCAAACAGCTTTCACGGCGCTACCGCCTCGTTCTGATCTCCAACACGAACGCGATGCATTACGCGCACGTCAACCGGAAGTATCCCGTCTTCGGGCTCTTTGACCGCCACATTCTTTCTTTTAAGGAAAAAATGAGAAAACCCGATGAGCGGATCTACCGCAGAGCCATCGCGGCATGCAAGGCCGGGCCCGATGAGATTTTCTACATCGATGACCGGGAAGATCTGACCACGGCGGCGTCCGCGCTGGGCCTACGTACTTTTACATTCAAAAATAACCCCGACGCGTTGGTAAAGAGGCTGAAAAATGAGGGAATTCTGACGCGATGACGCCCACACCAAGACTTCTGAACGTCGCGAAACGCGCCGCTCTCGCCGCCGGAAAGCTTCTGATGGCTTCCTACGGCAAATTGAAACATTCGCAGATCAGCATGAAAGCCAAGAACGATTTCGTCACGGAGATCGACAAAAAATCGGAGAAGCTTATCATTTCGATCATTAAAAAAACTTTTCCGGGCCACGCGATCCAGGCGGAGGAAAGCGGTGTCACCTCCGGGAAAGGGATCCTATGGGTGATCGATCCGCTCGACGGCACTTCCAACTATATTCACCAGTTCCCGCTTTTTTCGGTGTCCATCGGCGTCCTTGAGAACGACCGCCCGGTCGCCGCGGTCGTTTACGACCCGGTCCATAAGGAACTCTTCAGCGCCGAGCGGGGAAAGGGCGCTTATGTCAACGGCCGGCGTATCCGCGTGACGAAGGTCCAGGCGCTCGCCGACTCTCTCATGACCACCGGGATCCCCTTCAGGGCCCGCGAAAGGTTCGATCAATACATCGCCTCGTTCGGGAAAATATCGCTTTCCTCTGTCGGCATGCGGCGGGGAGGCTCCGCGGCGCTCGACCTGGCCTACATCGCCTGCGGGCGTTTTGACGGCTTCTGGGAGCTTGACCTTTCGCCCTGGGACATCGCGGCGGGCGCGCTTCTCGTGGAGGAAGCCGGAGGAAAGATCACCGACATGTGGGGCAAAAACGGCCATTTCAAAAGCGGCGACACGCTCGCGTCGAACGGCCTCATCCATGATCAACTCCAATCGATCACGTCCAAAATTTTTACCCCGTTGAACAAGGACAAGCGTTGTCTCTCCGTCTAGAAGATGACTCCATGTGCTTTGTCTGCGGCAAGGACAACCCGCAGGGCTTTCGCCTCCAGTTTGAGCATCCCAAGAAAGGCCTTCTGACGGCTACGGTCGTCTTTTCCAAACACCACCAGGGCTATAAAAACATCGTCCACGGGGGCATGATCGCCACGGTCTTAGATGAGATCATGGTCAATCTCGCTTGGAAAGAGGGCACGCCCGTCGTCACGGGGGAGCTCAAGGTGCGCCTTAAAAAGACCGCCACGGTGGGCGAAAAGGTCTATCTCGAGGGGAAGATCGATAAGGAAGAGGGCAGGATCGTTTATACCAGCTCTACCGCCAAAAACGCCAAGGGGGAGATCCTGGCGACCGCCAAGGCATCGTGTCTCCGCATCAAGGCCCCCGCGCATTAATTCTTGCAGGCGCCCGTAAATCGAGATAAACTGGATTTTATGCCATACATCAGCCTTCGGGTCGCCGGAAAACTTACCCGTGACCAGAAAACCGCGATCGCGAAAGAGTTCGCCGAGACACTCGAGAAGATCGCCAGTAAACCCAAGGATTCGACTTACCTCGTTTTCGACGAAGTAGAGCGGGAAAACTGGGCCAAAGGGGATAAACTGCTGGGCTGACCACCCGGCATCGCACCATGCCGATCCAAAAACAGCTTTCCGTATTCGTTGAAAACAAGCCCGGACGCCTCTCCGGGATCTGCAACACGCTCGCCGAAAACGGCATCAACATCATCGCGATGTCCATCCATGACACGGTCGATCACGCCATTATCCGCATCGTCGTCGACAACGCGACGAAAGCGCTGATCATTCTTGAGGAAGAGGGTGTTTACATCGTCCCGCAGGATGTCGTCGTCGTCAGCGTGGAGAATACGCCCGGCGCGATCGCCGGGATCGCCAAAAAGCTTTTTTTGGCGGACATCAACATCGAATACGCCTACTGCACTGCCACCAAAGATCAGGAGATCGGCTCTGTCGTTCTAAAAACGGAAGACGCCGAACGCACCCTTGAAATTCTTCAAGAATCAGGCTTTTAAGCGCGCCGCGTTTTTTTTATTTTTTCTAGTCCTCCTTTCCGCGGGACAAGCCGCCGCGCTTGAAAAACAGACCGCCCTCGTGCGTGAGGTATTGACGGGAGACACGGTCCGGCTCGAGGGGGGAAAGCTCTTGAAATACGCGAGCCTCCAGGCGCCCCCGATGCAGAGCGTCATACCCCTCGTGCGGGAATACGGGAACGACTCGATGCTCTTCAACCAAAGCCTCGTCGCCGGAAAGCGCGTGCGCGTCGAATGGGGCAATCAGGTCCGCGACGACCACGGAAATCTTTTGGGCTTTGTCTATCTGGAGGACGGCACGTTCGTGAACCGGGAGATCCTGCGGTCCGGCCACGCCCGGGCGGTCATCCTGCCCCCCAATTTGAAACACGCGGGGGCGTTCCGCCATGACGAATTCCGCGCGCGCCGCGCAAAAAAAGGGATGTGGGAAAAAGAGCCTGAAAATCCCTATTTGAAAAGTGAATTCATCGGGGACATCACCACCAAGAGATTCCACCTTCCGACTTGCCGCCTTTTGGAGCGCATTCCCAGAGCGCATACGACGACTTTTAACTCAAGGATTTCTGCCAAAGCAGCGAATTATCAGTCTTGCCCGGAATGCCGCGGCAAGGACGAGCCTCTTTATTGACGGCGGTGGGACCCTGCACACTAGAAGTTTTTGGCGCGGTACCGGTTAGTCGATCACGAACACACAGGTAAGAAGGAGAAATGAACGCATGACAAAGGGCATCGTAAAGTGGTTCAGTAATGAAAAAGGGTACGGCTTCATCACTCCCGACGGCGGCGGGAAGGACGTTTTCGTCCACCACAGCTCCATTCAGGGGGAGGGCTACAAATCGTTGGATGAGGGGCAGGCGGTCGAGTTCGAGGTGACCCAGGGTCCCAAGGGCGAGCAGGCGGCGAACGTCCGGAA
>CAZBAY010000190.1:0-4052 GCA_964489945.1 uncultured Planctomycetia bacterium | reverse complement strand
GACCGCGCGGAAGACCGCAAAAAATTCGCCGAGCTTCTCCGGAAACTCGGGTTGAAACAACCCGAGAACGGTACGGCGCTCACGCTTGAAGATGCCAAACGCGAAGCCAAACGCATCGGTTACCCGGTCCTTGTGCGGCCTTCGTATGTGCTGGGCGGCCGGGCGATGGAGATCGTTTATGACGAAAAGTCGCTCGAGGCTTACATGGAAACGAATGCCGTGGAGATCGCTCCCGATCGTCCGATCCTTGTGGATAAATTTTTGGAAGGCGCCAAGGAAGTGGATGCCGACATGATCGCCGACGGCGAGACGTTTGTCGTGGGCGGCATCATGGAACATATCGAACAGGCGGGCATTCATTCCGGCGACAGCGCCTGTTCACTGCCTCCTTATTCGCTCGACGCGAAGATCATCGATGAGATCAAACGGCAGACCGAGGCGCTCGCGAAGGAACTGGGTGTTGTGGGTCTTATGAACGTGCAGTTCGCCGTGAAGGCCGGGGACGTGTATGTCCTCGAGGTCAACCCCCGCGCGTCGCGGACAGTGCCCTTTGTCTCGAAAGCGATCGGGGTGCCGCTGGCGAAACTCGCGTCGAAGGTCATGGCCGGGAAAAAATTAAAAGACCTTGGCTTCACGCGGGAGATCATTCCGCCTTACTTTTCGGTTAAAGAGGTGGTGCTTCCTTTCGTGAAATTCCGCGGCGTGGATATTCTTCTGGGCCCTGAGATGAAATCGACGGGTGAGGTGATGGGGATCGACGATCATTTTGATAAAGCGTTCGCGAAATCACAGATCGCCGCAGGCTCCGCGTTGCCGCTCGAGGGCACCATTTTTGTCAGCGTCAAAGACCGTGAAAAAGAGGCGGTTATCCCCATTGCGCGCGAGCTCGCGAGCATGAAATTCAATCTGGTCGCGACCGAAGGCACCGCAGACGCTCTCCGGAAAGCCGGTATTCCGGTAAAGGCCCTGAAAAAGATCCGGGAAGGCAGCCCCAACGTGATGGACTTGATCCAAGCGGGTGAGGTACAGCTCATCATCAATACGCCGAGCGGCGACAAACCCCGTAAGGACGAGATCGTGATCCGGTCTCGAGCGGTTTCGAAGGGCGTGCCCTGCGTCACGACGATCGAGGGGGCGATGGCCTCTGTTGAGGGCATCCGCGCCGCGAAAAAGAAGGGCCTTGGCGTCACGGCCTTGCAGGATTACCACGAGAGACTAAAATTATGCTCAGAGAAAAATGCGCCGTCCTTGAAAATCGCAAGGTAGCGCCGAACCACTACATCCTCAAACTTCGCTCTCCGCGGATCGCCAAAAAGGCGGTTCCCGGCCAATTTGTCCAGATCCTCTCCTCGGAATCGATGGACCCGCTTTTGCCCAGGCCTTTCAGCTTTTTGACGGCGAACGCCAAGGATTTTTCCATTCTTTATCACGTCGTCGGAAAAGGGACTCAATTTTTATCGGAAAAAAAGAAAGGCGAATCCCTGTGGGTTTTAGGCCCTTGCGGAAATGGGTTTTCGCAAGGCGGAAAAAAAACGGCGGTTTTAGTGGGCGGAGGTGTGGGGATCCCGCCGCTCTATCACCTCGCGCTAGAGAATATTAAAAGGAAGCAATGGCCGCGGGAGAACGTCCACGTTTTCCTGGGCGCCCGTAACAAATCCCTTCTTTTATGTGAAAAGGATTTTAAAAAGCTTGGTATTTCGCTTCACCTTTCGACCAATGATGGCTCAAAAGGAAAGAAAGGTTTCGTGACGGAAGCACTCGAAGATTTCGTCCTGGCCTCGGATCCCGCTAAGCTCTCCTTTTATACCTGCGGCCCGACGCCGATGCTCAAAGCCGTATCGGCGATCGCGCAAAAACATGAGATCCCCTGTGAGGTCTCGGTCGAAGTGCCGATGGCCTGTGGCTTCGGGGCGTGCCTGGGCTGCGCGATCAGGGTGAAAGAAAAATTCGCGATCGCCTGCTGTGAGGGGCCTGTTTTCATGGGGGACCAGATCGTATGGGACTAGACCTTGGGGTTCAGATCGGAAAAATTAAACTAAAGAACCCGGTGCTTGTGGCGTCCGGCACATTCGGCCACGCCAAGGAGTTCCTACCGTTCATAGATCTGAAAAAACTCGGGGGGATCGTTACGAAAACCATTACCGTGAAACCGCGACTCGGGAATCCTCCTCAGCGGATTGTTGAAACTCCCTCCGGCATGTTGAACGCGATCGGCCTGCAGAATCCCGGCGTCGAAAAATTCATCGAGGAAAAGCTCCCTTTTCTGAGAAAAACCGGGGTTCCGGTGATCGTCAGCATTATGGGTTATAGCGTGGAGGAATTTCTGGCGGTCACAAAAAGTCTGGAGAAGACAGGCGGGTTCGATGGTTATGAGCTTAATCTCTCTTGCCCGAACGTTTCTTACGGAACGAACAAGACCAATGTCTATGAATCGGTGAGAATGTTCGCGCACGACGAGAAATTGATCGAGGAAGTCGTGGCCGCGGTCCGCAACGTGACGAAAAAGACCGTGATCGCGAAACTGGGGCCCGATGTTTCTGACATCGGCAAAATGGCCCGCGCGGCCGAGCGCGCGGGGGCGGACGCGGTGTCGCTCATCAATACGCTCATCGCGATGGTGATCGACGTGAAGACCCGGAGACCCGTGCTTGCCAATAAGACCGGCGGGCTTTCGGGCCCCTGCATCCGGCCGGTGGCCGTGCGCATGACCTGGGACGCGGCGAAGGCCGTGAAGATCCCCGTCATCGGCATGGGCGGCATCATGAACACGCACGACGCGCTCGAATTCCTCATCGCCGGCGCCTCCGCGATCCAGGTCGGCACCGCCAACTTCCTAAATCCGGCTGCATCCATGGAAATACTGGATGGATTGAAAGAGTGGATGCGCAAAGAAAATATCCGCTCATTGAAGGAAATAATTGGTTCAATAAGGGTATAGATGGCGAAGGGGTGACGCCGAGTGGTGGGCGCCTGCTATCCGCAAGAGAATCTTGCGGGTAGCGGGCTACCACGAGGCGGCAGGACCCGTTCGCCTAGAGGAACAATGATGACAAAAGATAAACTGATCGTTGCGTTGGATGTTTCCAGTTCTAAAGAAGCCGAGAAGCTTGTTAAGACGCTTTCTCCGGTGGTGAAAATTTTTAAAGTGGGGAAGGAGCTTTTCACGTCTGTGGGGCCGAGTGTCGTGCATATGGTCCACTCGCACAAAGCTAAAGTTTTCTTAGATCTTAAGTTCCACGATATTCCAAACACTGTCGCGGCGGCTTGCGAGGCGGCGACGCGCCTGGGGGTTTTCATGCTGAATGTCCATGCGCTGGGTGGAAAGCAGATGCTTTTTTCGGCAGTGCAGGCTGTCCACAAAACGGCAGTGGAGCTCAAATGCACGCCGCCGCTCCTTATAGGCGTTACGGTACTCACGAGCCTTTCGGAAAAGGATCTTACGGATGTCGGAATCAAAGTGAAGCTCAAAAAAGAGGTCGAAAAACTGACACTTCTTTCTAAAGCCTGCGGCCTCGACGGCGTCGTCGCCTCCGCGCAGGAGATCGAGATCATCCGCAAAGCCGCCGGAAAGGATTTCCTCATTGTGACGCCGGGTGTTCGTCCGCTTTGGGCCTCGAAGGGGGACCAAAAACGCGTCATGACGCCGAGGGAAGCCATTGAAAAGGGGGCCAATTTCATTGTCGTGGGGCGCCCCATTACCCAAGCCTCGGATCCCAAAGACGCCGCGAAAAAGATCCTCGCGGAAATGACGAACCTGTAATCCGAAATTCATCCGTTTTTAAGCTGGGGATTGTATAATAATAAAAGGAAGGCAGCATCCATGACCGAAAAGGAAATCCTCAAGATCTTTAAGTCGGAAAAGGCCCTTTTGGAGGGGCATTTTCTCCTTTCCAGCGGCCTGCACAGCCCCAATTACATGCAGTGCGCGCTCCTTTTGCAGAAACCCTGGGTCGCGAAAAAGCTCTGCGACGCGCTGGCCAAGACGATCAAAAAAACCCAAGTGGACGTCGTGGTGGGCCCCGCGCTCGGTGGGGTCGTCGTGTCCTACGAGA
>CAZBAY010000189.1:0-6158 GCA_964489945.1 uncultured Planctomycetia bacterium | reverse complement strand
CTCAAAGATCCGCGCGATGCGGTGGCTGACCTGCTCGACGAGGAAATCATACAGATGGTCGATGTAAAAACGATTTTCCAGCAGTGTTTTTAGAGGGCCCTTCCCGTTTTGAAGTTTCACCAGCGCCGCTTCGGGATCGCGAAACTGGAAAAAAGCGATCGCCGCTCCTGAAACAATGAGAACAAGCGTCGTCGCGACAAGTCCCCCGTCAAAATGCGCGTCATGCCCGCCAAGCCAATGAAGGATCGCGCTGTGGAAGAAAGGTGTCCCCAGCGCCCCGACATAGAGGGAAATACCGGCCAAAAATATCAGCGGAGCCGACCGCGCGAAATTGAGAAGGGCCGAGTCGTGGTGCGCTTTCTCATGAGCATGGACCTTCGAGAATACGAGGATGAAAAGCATCCTGAAGGAATAATAAACGGTGAGGAAGGTCACGAAAAGGGCGACACCATAAAAGAAAAGGTTCTTTTCTTTGATCGCCTCGAGGATCATGTCTTTCGAGAAAAATCCCGAAAAGGGAAAGATGCCACAGAGAGAAAAAAGTCCGATCGAGAGGACGGCCATTTCGAGAAAAAGTTTTTTCCCGCCCTGTTTTCCGATCTCCCACAGGTCGTTCGTGTGGTAGTGGTGAATGAAGGAGCCTGCCGTCAAAAAAAGAAGCGCCTTAAAGTAGGCGTGCGTCGAAAGGTGGAACATTCCCGATACCGCCGAGCCCGCGCCAATGCCCATCACCATGAGACCGAGCTGGCTGATGGTCGAATAGGCGAGGACCCGCTTAATGTCCCTTTGGATCGTCGCGAGAGACGCTCCGACGAAAGCGGTCGCCGCGCCGGTCGCCAGCACGATGAGCAGTGTCATTTCCGAGGCGCTGAAGAGCGCGAACGCCCGCGACAAAAGAAAAACACCCGCCGCGACCATCGTCGCCGAGTGGATCAGGGCGCTCACCGGCGTCGGGCCTTCCATTGCGTCGGGGAGCCAGGCGTGAAGCGGGAACTGCGCGGACTTGCCCATCACGCCCATAAAGATCAATACGCCGAGGAGCGTCAGGATCTCAGGCGGGAAGAGCTGGCGAAGCTCATCCGCGCGGAATTCGGTAAAATTGAGCGTCCCGGTGAGAAGGAAGAGAATGATCACGCCCAGATAGAAACCCAGATCCCCGAGACGGTTCACGACGAACGCTTTTTTGGCGGCCTTCGAAGCGCTTGGCTTCTGGAACCAGAAACCGATCAATAGGTACGAAGCCAGACCCACGAGCTCCCAGAAGAGGAAGGTTTGCAAAAGGTTCGAAGAGAGGACGAGGCCCGTCATCGTAAATGAGAAAAAGCTTAAGAAAGCGAAATAGCGCGGTTTGCCCGGGTCCTCCGCCATGTAATAAACCGAGAAAAGCTGGACGAAAAAACTGATCGTCGTGACGAGCGTCAGCATGAGAAGGTTCAGCCGGTCAAGCAGGAATCCGACGAGGAGCGCGTAGTGGTCAACGGGGATCTTTTCCCAGAGCCTTACATCCGAAACGATGAGCCACTCGTAGTTGAACTCTTGCGGGAGACCGTGGCCGCTCGCATGGTTTGAGAAAAGCCAGAGGCTCGCGACCGCCGCGGCCGCCGCTCCGAGCACGCCGACCGCCGGAGCGACGCGCTTCGCGCCCTGGGGTAGAAGCTGGATAAGAATGAACGCCGCGAGGGGCGCAAGCTGGATCGTCCAAAGGAGCGATAGGTCCATACTCATCCTTTGAGCTCCTTTGCCTCATCGATGCTGATGGAGTCCTTCTTCTTATAAAGAAGCAGGATAAGGCTGAGGGCGATCGTGACTTCCGCCGCGGCGAGCGCGATGACAAAGACCGCGAAGGCCTGGCCCGCCGCCTTGTTCGCGAAGCAGAATTTGTTGAACGCGAGAAAATTGATATTGGCGGAATTTAAAATGAGCTCGAGTGAAATAAGGATCGCGATGAGGTTCCGCCGAGCGAGAAGTCCGAAAATGCCGATCGCAAAAAGCGCGGAAGAAAGAAGAAGGTAGCTTTCAAGCGACTGGCTCACTTGTTCGTCTCCTTCGATGCTGAAATAACAAGCGCGCCGACGATCGCGATAAGAAGCACGAGCGACACGGCCTCGAACGGCAGGATATTCGTCGTCAGGAACTCTTTGCCGACTGCCGCGACGGAATAATCGCCGTCAACGCCCGCCTGGTGCCAGGGAGCGTTGCGGAGCGTCGTGAAAAGACCCGCGAAAAAAAGGCCCGCGATGAGAAGGGACCGCAGGATCTTTTTGGGGTCGCGCTTCTCCGCTTTTTGGAACATCGGCTGGGACAGCATGATCGCGAAGATGATCGCGATCGTGATCGCGCCGATGTAGATGATCACTTCCATGACGGCCAAAAACTCGCTGTTGAGATAAATGAAAAGGCAGGCGACGCCGAAAAGGCAGAGGATGAGCGAGAGCGCGTTATAGAAAACATTCTTAAGCCACACGGCAAAGAAGGCTCCCCCGAGGACCAGCGCACCGATGCCGATGAAAATAAAGTCTGACAGCGTCATGGGGTTTTCGGGGCCTCCGGTTTCAAAAAGGGGTCTGACCCCTTTTCAATAGGGGTCTGACCCCTTTTTGGATCAACGGCTACGGGCGCGAGCGGGATCTGCGTCAAAGGTGTTTTCTGATTTTCAAAAGGCTCGAGTAGGTCCATGATGAGCTCTTTTTGCCCCGTTGTCGCGATGTCATAGTCCCCATCGGCATGCTTTAAAGCGTCCGTCGGGCACACGTCGATGCAGAGTGAGCAGAGTGAACAGAGGACGTAGTTCACTTTGAAATCCGTGAGGACGCGCTTGCCGTCCGCCGCGCTTTTTCCGATCTCGAGAGACATACAGCGCGAGGGGCACACTTTGATGCAGGCGTTGCAGGCGATGCAGAGATGGTCATTGGTCTTCTTGTCGATGACAAAGCTGATCGGGCCCTTGAAACGCTTGATCGCGATGCGCTCTTTGGGGTAGATGACGGTGACCGGCTTCTTGAAAAAGTAGCGGATCGTCACGGACATCCCGACGATGAGCGACCAGCCGCCTTCCACCACGTCTGTGAGGTATTGGATGAATTTTTTCATGCGAAATAATTTTGCAATGATACCATAACGGCCGTCACGAACACATTCACGATCGCGAATGGGATCAGCACCTTCCACGCGAAATTCATCAGCTGATCGCTCCGGAGCCGCGGGAATGTCCAGCGTATCCACATGATGACGAAGACCAGGAAGTACGTTTTTAGCACCAGCCAAAAAGGTCCGGGAAGGAACGGCCCCTGCCACCCGCCCAGAAAGATCGTCGCCGCGAGCGCGGAGGAAATGAAGATCGCCGTGTATTCCCCAAGAAAGAAGAGCGCGAAGCGCATGCCCGAATACTCCGTATGGAATCCGGCCACGAGTTCCGATTCGGCCTCAGGAATATCAAACGGCGCGCGGTTGGCCTCGGCGAGGCTCGAGCAAAGGAATATAAGAAAGGCGACGGGCTGGGTGACGATGAACCACATTTTGTCTTGGGCGAGCACGAGCTCAGACATTTTCATCGTGCCGGCGCTGATGACGACGCCCATCGTGGAAAGAAGCAGAGGAATTTCATACGAAATATTCTGCGCGACGGCGCGCATGGAGCCGAGGAGCGCGTACTTCGAATTGGACGACCAGCCCGCGATAAAGACCCCGATGAAGGTGATATTGGTGAGCGCGAAGGCGAACAGGAACCCGACGTTCAGGTCCCGGATGACCACCCCAGGCGAAAGCGGCAGTATGATGAAGGCCGCCAGGACCGGCGCGAACACGAGGACCGGCGCCAGGAGGTAAAGAAATTTATCCGCTTCCGCCGGGAACGTGAGCTCCTTGCTGAGCAGCTTCACGGCGTCCGCGATGGTCTGGAGAAGCCCCTGCGGGCCGACATGGATGGGCCCCCGGCGGAGCTGGATGCGGGCCGACACGCGGCGCTCCATCCACACGAGAAACAGGGCGTTCACCGCAACGAACGTTATCGCGAGCGTGCCCCAAAGGATGATCTTAAAGGTTTCCGCGGCGACGGGGTTCATCGGTCGATCTCCGGCAGGACGATGTCGATGCTTCCGAGGACCGCGACGACGTCCGATACGAAACAATCGGGAAGCATATCAATGATGGAATTAAGATTGGAGAAAGAGGGCGTGCGGAGCTTGAAGCGATAGGGATTAAGCGACCCGTCGCTGACGAGGTACATGCCGAACGTGCCGCGCGCTCCCTCGACCGCCGCGAAATATTCGCCTTTGGGCGCGTTTTTGGGGAGTTTTCCGAGGGAAGTCGCGCCTGCCGGCATTTTTTCGATGACCTGCGCGATGATCTTGAGGCTTTCCTCGATCTCCTTCATGCGGACAATGTAGCGGCCGAAAACGTCCCCGTCGGTTGACGTGACCACTTTGAAATCCAGTTCAGGGTAAATGGAATAAGGTTCGCTTCGCCGCAGGTCGTGAGGCACGCCGATCGCGCGAAGGGAGGGACCCGTGACGCCGTAGGAAAGCGCATTTTCCTTTGTCAGAATGCCTATGCCCCGCGTGCGTTTTTTGAAAATAATGTTTTTCGTGACGAGCGCGTCGTAGTCGCGCAGTCTTTTTTTGAAATTCGGGATGAATGCCTTGATCGCGGGGATCATTCCTTCCGGAATATCTTTGTCGAGGCCGCCGAAGCGGTAATAGTCGTACGTGAGCCGTTCACCGGTCACCATTTCGAGAATATCGAGAATGTTTTCGCGATCGTCGAAGCCGTAGAAGAAGGGTGTGAACGCGCCGAGGTCGAGTAAAAACGTTCCCATCCAAAGAAGGTGGCTTGAGATGCGGTTGAGCTCTGTCGTGAGGACGCGGATGTAGTCGACACGGGGGGAGGCGGTCGCGATGCCCATCGCGCGCTCCATCAGAAGCGCGTAGCCAAAGTTGTAGCTCATCGCGCCGACGTAATCGAGGCGGCCCATGTTCGGCCAGCAGCCGAGGTACGACTGGATCTCCATCATTTTTTCGTGGTGCCGGTGGGAGTAGCCGATGATGGGCTCGGCGTCAAGGACGCGCTCGCCGGCGAGGTGGAGCAGAACTCTCAGAACGCCGTGCGTGCTAGGGTGCTGGGGGCCGAAATTAAGATAGTAATCTTTATTTTTTTGCGTGAGAGACTGAGCCTCCTGAACGGTGAATTCCTTCGCGTCTTCCTGAATGAGCTTCAAGGACTGCGTGACGTCCGCGCCCGCGGGCTCGCCTTTAAAACTCTTGAGGAGGGGATAGATCGTGGCGCTTTCGGGGAGAAGGAGTTTTTTTAAGTTCGGATGGCCTTCAAAAACGATCCCGAAAAACTCACAAATTTCCCTCTCAAACCAGTTCGCCGCCTTATATATAGAGGAAATGCTCGGCGCTTTCCAGCTCCCGTCGCCGGGGGCGCCGTTATTTTTCTGCACGAGAATTTTGACACAGCACCGGTGAAGTCGGTCCCACCGATTAAAGTGATAAACGACCTCGAAGCACTCGGCGAAGTCCACCGCGGTCTGCGATTCAAGAAAATAGCCTTGAGAAAGAAATTCCTGCGCGGCCGCCCTGATCTTGTCCGCGGGAATGACCGCCTCAAAAAAGATACCGCTTTTCTTGTAATCTTTTTCATTGAATTCGTCGGGCTTAACCGTTCTGAGAGGCCAATTTTTTATCTCGTTTTCGGTGAGCGTGGGCATCGTGGCTCTTATTTCGTTTCGGGACTGGGAGGCACGGGAGTTAGGGCCGGCGCTACGGGAGGAGCGGGGGGCGGCGGGGTTTTTCTAAATTCGGCGCGCGACATCGCGTTCTTGTATTCCGCCGGGCGGTTGTCCTGCGAGTCTTTAACGACGGCCGGCGTCATTTGTCCTTGGGCTTTTCCCGCGAGGATCTGCTTCTGGAGTTCAAGAATGCCGGCGATGAGCGCCTCCGGGCGGGGAGGACAACCGGGAATATAGATGTTCACGGGGATAATTTTGTCGATACCTTCAAGAATTCCGTATTGCCCGGGGTATTTAAAGGGCCCGCCGCCGGTGGCACAGCCGCCGAGGGCAATGACATATTTGGGAGCAGGCATCTGGTCGTAAAGGGTCTTGATGCAGGGGACCATTTTGCGGGAGATCGTGCCGGCGACGATCATGAGGTCGGCCT
>CAZBAY010000188.1:0-4996 GCA_964489945.1 uncultured Planctomycetia bacterium | reverse complement strand
AGCGATGAATGGGTCCGGATCGCGATGCCGCACATGGATGACTTTGGGGATAAGTTGACGGAGGAGGAGGTCTCCCGTGAGGAATTGGCGGAAGCGGCCCATTTCGCGGAGATCTCCAATGAGCTCCAAATACTAAGCCTTGATCTCAAAATGGCGCTCCAGCAATTGAGCACTAATGAGCCGAATTTTAAAGACGTCAGGAAGCCCCGGCCGGGAGATGAGTGGAACCAGCAGCAGCGTCGTGAATTCAAAATGATCAAAGAGAAATTGGTAAAGAGCGGCACGTTCATCGAGGGATTTTTGAAGCAGTACGAAGAGGACGCCAGAACGAGGTTGGTAAAAGCCGCCGCCGCGCTCGAAGAGCTAAAGGACTCACCGATTTCTCAATTGGCGCGGTTGCCTGATGAGCTCAAACCGTTCGCGTCAGCCGGCGCCCGGCTCGCCGCGCAGGAATCGAAATTTGGATATCAAATTCTTGGTGTTAAAAGAGTGCGACCCGTGAGCGACGTAGAAAAGCTTGTGGAGGAAAAGAGAGGGATTGAGAAATTCAAAGTGACGGTCGCGTTTAGCGGCGAGGATAGGACCTACTCCGTGACGATCGACCGGCCGTATTTCTACCGCGATTTTGAAGAAAGCGAAGCGTACGAGGAATTACTGATTGAGAAGGTGCATGAAGTGTTGGGCCGTTCCTACGCAGATTACGAACATAACTACACGCCTATCCAGCATCTCCAGCGCGTGTTTTCTAGCCTAACAGTTCCACCAACTCAGATCGAGAAGGTTAAATCTAACCACCCCCAACTGAAGGATGCTGGTTCTAATTCAAACTTGTTTGAATTGTCCTCTCAAATCGAGTTTCTCAATATTGAATTGAGCAAAGGGATCATAAATGCGAGAGTCCAGGTTCGAAAAAAATTCGGGATGCTGGGCGACTACATCACTATTCAGCGGCCTTTTATCAAAGATGCGAACGCCCGCCGTGACGCGCTAAAAGAGCTGGAGGTTGCCGTCGGTTGGCTTTTGAAGGTTGATAGTTCCCAGGAGATCAAACCCGTTTTGGATAAAGTTTACAAGGTGTTTAGCGTCCCATCGCTGGACACGATTTACTCTGGATTTGGCGCACGGCTGGCCCAGAGCGACGAGGACGATCATGTCATCCTGCCCGGAGGAGGCAACCTAGGAGACCACAAGAGGAAGAAGCTTGAAGATAAATGGAAAGCGATAGAGTCTCATCCTGACAAGGCCGCCCGCCTCATAGAACAAACGTTTACGCTTCAGAATAAACCGTTCAACGTGAAAGGCGCCATCCTTGTTGCTAAAAATGAAGGTGAAATTGAAATAGGGGTTAGAACAGAGGGACAACTGCCTATCATCATGAAGGCGGCCTCCATTCCGGATCTTGCCAGCGAACTTGTGGAACATGGTTACATGGCGTCTGTTGTCTCCGAATCCGAAAGTGAAACGGCCCATGATACCTCTGTTAAATTTATTCAACTGCCTCCTTCCCACAAGGTTGCTTGGGGTGACTCCGCTGAGAGTATCGCGAAAACGATAGCCGATTTGACTCCCACCAAACTTCTTCGGGAAGAGATGGAGAGGCAGGAGAGGGAAAGAATTAAGGAAAGGCAAAAAAGTAAAAAGGGAAATGAGCCAAAAATCGAAGACGGGGAAGAAGGGGACGAGCGAGACGAGGATCTCGAAAAAGCCGATGATGAAGAGGTCCAAGGGGCCCGGTTGGCTCAACAGCTGGATGATCCCCGCGAGAGCCTTAAAGGATTGGGCAAATGGGAAGCGCAGAGCGAAAGCCGGACGCTGGAATACATGACCGCGCTGGCGGCCGCCGCAAAAGCGGGAAAATTAAAGGGAGCGTCTTTGGAGCGCGCAAAGGAGATCCTCAGGGGAATTAAGGAGGGTTCGGAGCGATCGGTGCTTCGGGCCGCTGCGTCCCAAGCGATAGAAAACCTTCCGTCCCAGTCCGTGTCTAAAGCAAAAAGATCGACAGGTCCGATGACCGCTGATGAGCTGATCACGCTTTCGCCTCTGGACGAGTACCAGGCTCTGCGGAACGCGGATGTGAGCACGCCCGGGATCGACCGGATGGAGCGGCTTAAGTATGAGTTTCAGAACAATCTCAGGACGGACGGGCCTCCGCTGCGTAAAAGAAAGGAAGTCCAGCGCGCCAGCACAGCCATTCTTGAGGAGGCGGTCAAAAAGCTGGAAAAAAATATCGAAGAAGCAGATTTCGTACGACTTCTTGCCGCCATCCAGAAGATGAAAGTGTCAAAAGCGGGGCGCGGGACGACCTACGGCGCCGTGAAGGTCAATCGAGCGGTCGTCGAGCTGAAGATCGATGAGAACGAGGCTGGTCTTATGATCGAGGAGAATAGATACCGGAATAAGATCTCGTTTTCTGATGAACAAACGCAGGCACTGCGCGAGGCCGTCAAAGCCGCTCGTGTACGTTCCGGCGCGCGGCTCGCCACGAGTGATTTCGAAAAGACGAAGAAGGATGACCCAATTCGCGTGATTTACAATGTCAAGATGAAGGAGGCGGTGGGAGTGTTCGCCGCTATCTTTAGAGAGGTAAAGAACAAAGACTGGCGGGAAGACCAGAGACAGGTATCTATGGTCCTGACATATGACGAAAAAGGGGATATTGCCGTTGCCGCTATTTCAGCGGGCAGAGTGTCGCGTACGATCCTTGTGAGAGAGGCCGAGATAAGCGGCTATTTCTTCGATATTGTTTTAAATTTTGATCTTTTGGATGGAGATTTCAAAAATGCAAATGTGGTTGCGCCTAAAGCGTCGCCCGAAGAGTACGCGAAAACCATGACGTTGGTGCAATCCGCCGCTAAAGAGTCAATTCGGGTGAGAGCCAAAGACATATTTCGTCAGGTACACGATGCGTATAAGAGTCGAAAGGACTTTAGCCTCGAGGCGTACCAAAGACAAATTCTATCGGCCGCGGTTGCCGTCGATAAACTGATACTCACCACTCCCGAGCCAGATCTTCGTCTTATGATTCGCGTCCAAATGCATATTTCTGATACCTCCTACCGCGCGGTGTGGTTTGATCTTGTTTCGCAAATAGCCAAGTTACGCGAAGGCACTCCCGCTAAGGCTGATTGGGATACCTTGTTTACGGAGTTTAAGCCAAATTCTGGCGCACGGCTTGCGGCGCAATCTGATCCGGCTAGTCTCGCCGTACTTTTGAGGGCTACAAGAAGTCAATACAGCGACGTGCTCAAAGGCCAAACGACGGCAGGTAGTTCCAGCCAAAGAGACGACGATTGGATGCCTGAGGACTTGCCGGAGCAGCTTGGAGAAGTGGAAAAAAGACTTGAAGCTGGCGAAATGGACTTAACGACCATTCATTCTTGGCTTGGCGCTATTTTAGAAGAAAGTGACAGGATTAGGAGACAATTCAAGAAAGAGGGAGCGGAAGGGTTGATCGCCGGATGGGTAGAAGCGGACAGTAAGTTGAACCAAGTCAGGGATGGCCTAAGCAGAATGGTCTCTAGGCGCCGCCCGCTTTTGGACGGCCGCACCGAACCGGCAGGCCGGTTTGCGGAAACAATTGAGCTTCTCACAAGCGCTTTTAATTTTTATATTGAAACCGCCTGGATAGAAAATCCCAAAAAACAGGGACAGATGAAAAGGGGTCTTTCGAGCGAGGCATTCCCGCCAAAGGGGACAGATCCAAAGGAAAACTTCGTTTATCTTTTGGGGAAAATAATTATCCAACTTCGGGCCCTTACCCGGGAAGTCAAAAATCATCCGAGGGACGGCGAAAGACTTATGGAAGATTACTATGCGCTTGAGCTTATCGGCCGCAAACTTGAGGAGATACGTTCCGAGAATCTTTCGATCTTTAACGAGCGCTACGCCCAGTTCTTAAAGCGCCAGATTGGCAAGTCGACGATTGAAATTTCAGAGGGTCTCCTTCTTTTGAAAGAGGTGATTGCTGAAATGGGCGCGTGGCCCGTTAAGGAAAACACTGAAAAGACTGAAGGGATGACTGTTCGGGAGCTTCGGAGCAAACTGAGCTCCTTAAGACAAAAGATGAGAGATAAGGCATTTGAGCTGGAAGAGGCCAATCTCGAGAGATTCCCATTTGAAACCCTCGCTTGGGGAAGTCTTATTTGGGTGTCTGGTACGGTTTTGGCGGGTCTTGTGGCTAGTTACCAACCCACCGCCTTTCTCAGTCATGCCGTTTTTGTTACGAGCTTCCTGGTGGGCACTGGCTACATTTTATGGAAAACAACACCTTCTGAAAGAAAATATCACAGACTGCTTGATGAATACAAACCCCTGTATAGGCAGGAAATAAATATTAAAACAACCATCCTAGCGCCGTTTTTAGATTCTAATTTTCCCGAAAGTTTTGATTTCGGATATAGCTCCGCTTTGGTGGTGAAAGCGCTTCGGACTTTCCACAGTGTTGCGGGTCTGGAGTCACGAAGCCGAACCCGGGATGAGGCGGAGATTCGTGCGTTGCTTAAGAAATTTGAAGAAGTGAGTCAGTACAGCCCCATTTCATTTTTTGAGAAAAAGAAACGGAAAGCGGCTGACCAGGCTCATCATGACGTTATGCGAGCCTTAGAAAATCTCCTTTTTAACATGGCCCAGTTTGTGGAATTAAAAGGTTCCGACCCGGAGCTTGGCCTTAACAATTATCGTCAGGACCTCATGGGTGTGCATGCAAAAGTCGGAAAGTTTCTCGAAGTCTACACCGGCGCCCGGCTGGCGGTTGTGCAACGCCCTCTGTCTCGAACAGAGTTAGAAGTCACCCTTGGCCTGCTGACGAGGCCTGCGGGAGTCGGCCTGGGCATTTCCTCAGAAGGCGGTTTGATTATCACCTGGGGAGGATGGGGAGGAAAATCGAAATATTTTAAGGATGTAACCTCAATAGAACAGCAACAAAATGATGATCTTCTTGTGAGTACTCCTGATAATAAAACCTATCGCGTGACATCTGTTGGTTTCAAGGAGGAAA
>CAZBAY010000187.1:0-3467 GCA_964489945.1 uncultured Planctomycetia bacterium | reverse complement strand
AATACCATTGGGACCCGATCCTCAAGAACGTGACTGTGAAAAATCCGAACGGTTCGGTCAAGTTCCACGTAGGCAGTGAATATGTGCTGAGCCGCGGGCGGCTCATGAAATTGAAGGAAAAGGTCCGCTACGTGGGCGGTTCCGTCATGGCGCCTCTCTCGGCCGCGGATCATTTGAACGAACTTCTCCCTCGCCAGACGGTCGCGTTGCCCAAGCGTGTGACGACGCCCGCCATCTCTCAATCTCTCTATGGCACCACCCCGGCCCAGCTCATTATGGCGCCGTCGCGCATCCGGCGCATCGTTGTCGACGCCGGACATGGGGGGCAGGACCATGGCGCGATAAGCCGAAATGGCACGCGCGAAAAAGATCTCGTTCTGGACGTCGCTCGACGCGTGCGCGATGAATTGCGTTCGCTGGGCATCGAGGTGATCATGACGCGCGACTCGGATTTTTTTGTGCCGCTCGAAGAGCGCTCTGGGATCGCCAATAGCAGGCGGGCGGATCTTTTCGTCAGCATTCACGCCAATGCCTCGCACAGTCCGTCGCTCAAGGGATTTGAGATCTATCACGTGCCGCCATGGGCCGGGAATGATATCGAAGACCGGAAAGACAGCCAGGCGCGAACGGAATCGGTCCGGATGGCGGGCATTGTCGCCGACGCGGTCGAGCGTTCGGTGGAGATCTCGAACCGTCGTATCAAAAGCGCCCGTTTCATGGTGTTGAAACAGACGCTTTGCCCGGCGGTCCTCATCGAAATGGGCTACATCACGAACCGCGAGGACGAAAAAAGGCTGAACGATCAGCACTATCGCCAAAAGCTCGCCCGCGGCATTGTGTGGGGCCTCCTGGATTATAAATCACACGTGGACAAGGAAGATTCCCTTCGTGCGCCAGCCCATCGGAATTTTTGATTCGGGCATCGGCGGCCTCACGGTTTTAAGGGAGATCCGCCGCCAGTTGCCCGCCGAGGATATCGTCTACTTCGGGGACACCGCCCACCTGCCCTACGGCACAAAATCCAAAGAGACGATCACAAAGTTTTCCATCGATAATGTGAAATTTTTGGAGGAACTCGGCGCCAAGATGATCGTCGTGGCCTGCAATACGGCGTCCTCCTTAAGCCTGGACGCTTTGAAGGAAAAATATTTTCTGCCGATCATCGGCGTTATCGAGCCGGGCGCGAAGGCGGCGCTCGCGAAAACGAAGAACGGGCGTATCGGCGTCATCGGCACGAAGGCGACGATCGGGAGCGGTTCCTACGAGGCAAGCCTGAAACGCGCGGACGCCTCCGTCAAGATCTACAGTGAAGCATGCCCCTTGTTCGTGCCGTTCGTGGAGGAGGGCTGGCTCGACGGCGAGGTGGTGTCCAAAGTAGCGCACACGTACCTCGATCAGCTCAAGGCTTTCGGGATCGATACGCTGATCCTGGGATGCACGCATTATCCGCTTTTGGCGAGTGTGATCCAGGAAACGATCGGCGCGGGGGTGAGCCTTGTCAATTCCGCCGAGGAGACCGCCAAGGAAGTCCGCATTCTTATGGATCAGCTGAAAATTAACAACGACGGCGCGGACGGCGCCCAGCAAACGCGTTTTTATGTGTCGGATGAGCCGGAGCAGTTCCGCTCGCTGGGGGAAAGATTTCTCGGCCGGTCGGTTCAGTCGGTGGCGAAGGTGGGGGACCATGTACGAAGTGCAAGTACGTGATGAATTTTCGGCCGCGCATTTCCTGAAACTTTATGACGGCTCCTGGGAGCCCCGCCATGGGCACACCTGGAAGGTCGAGGTCGTCATGCGGTCGGATAAGCTCGATTCGATGGGAGTGGTGGTTGACTTCGAGGCGCTTAAGCCCTCCTTAAAGAAAGTCCTGTCGGAGTTCCAGCACGCCTCGTTCAACGATCATCCTGATTTCGGCGACGGCAAGCTCAATCCCTCCACGGAAAACATCGCGAAGTTCATTCATGACCGTCTGAATAAAAATTTCAAGTCCGGAAGCGCCAAGATCTTCAAAGTAACGGTGTGGGAAACTCCCGAAGCGAGCGCGACGTACTATGCCTAAGATCCTCGACCGCCAAATAGAGACGGAAGTGAGCGAGGTTTTTTCCTCGCTTCAGGGGGAAGGGCCTTACCTCAGCGTCAAACAGATCTTTGTCCGTTTCGGGCGCTGCAACATGCACTGCGGTTACTGCGATGAGCTTGAGAAGATGAAGGAGGGACGTTTTGATGTTTGGACGCTCGAGGCGCTTGGTTCGGAGGTCGATCTGCTTGAATCGAGGGAGGGCGCGCATCATTCTGTTTCACTCACGGGCGGGGAACCGCTTTTCTACGCCCCTTTTCTGAAGAATTTTTTGCCAAAATTGAAGGAAAGGGGGTTCTCGACTTACCTTGAGACCAACGGCACGCTACCAAAAGAGCTCGAGCAGGTGATCCGGTGGTGCGACATCATCGCGATGGACCTGAAGCCCGCTTCGAGCACCGGCGACCGCTCCTTCGATAAAGAGCACGAAGCCTTTCTTAAGATCGCGATCCAAAAGGAAGTGTTCATCAAGGTCGTCGTGACGCCCGACACGCTCGCTGAGGAGATCGAAAAATGCGTCGCGATCGTCCGAGGCACCAATCCGAAGATCCCTTTTATTTTTCAGCCTCTGAGCGACCCCGTGGGCATCAATGTGAACTCACTCCACCTGATCGAGAAAACTTTTTTCCCCCTCGCGAAGCGTTTTCTCTCCGACGTCCGCGTCATCCCTCAAATGCACAAGATATGGGGTGTTAGGTGATCTCTCAGATCTTGTCGAACCGTGAACTTTAAGCTGGACTGGTTGAAGCGTTTGATTTCTGAGAGCCCAGCGATAAAGGCGTGCCTTGCAATTTTTTCTCTCATTTTAGTGGCGGTTCTCTCCGGGGCGTTCGTTGCCGAAATCACGATCGATGGAAAATTACGCTTCGGTCATTTTTATAGGGCGATATCGTTTTACCTTCTTTTGGGCGCAGCGTTTTTGATCTACCTTTATTACAAGGTTCTTCACGTCAATCCGCGGGACATCGAAAATTTTAAAGACGACGAATTTTGTAAGGCATATATTCGAAAAGAGTGCCTTCCGGCCGCCGCAAATAAAATAAATAAAATGATCGAGGGCGGTAAATCAATCGAAGAGATTAAAAATATCTTAAAGGACATGGACCTCAAATGAGCGCCAAGGTACTCAACACCGCAAAATTCAACGAAAAATATCAAGCTCTTCCAGTTGCCTATCGACCTTTGATAGACACATTAAAAAAAACTATGTCGGAATTTTCAGCTGATGAGCTTAAAAATTTTCTTTCAGATGCCCATAATTTAGCACCCGGCTTATATGCACTGAAATTCATCGATGCGTTCGTTTTCATTGCTTACACCAAAAATAAAGAAGGCGACGACGTCCTCACCTTTCTGGACGTTGTAATCCCTGAGCCCCGGAAGGTTGCAA
>CAZBAY010000186.1:0-9405 GCA_964489945.1 uncultured Planctomycetia bacterium | reverse complement strand
GTCGCCGCGATGAATCCCTGTCCCTGCGGTTATTTCACGGATCCCAAGAAGGAATGCCATTGTACGCCGCTTCAGATCAAGAATTACATGTCCAAGATCTCGGGCCCGCTTCTTGACCGCATTGACATTCAGCTTGAGGTGCCGTGTCTTAAAGTGGGGGAGATCACGGATAAAAACAAAGCGGAGGCGTCCGAAGTGATCCGAGGGCGTGTGGAAAAGGCGAGGCTCCGGCAGCGTTCTAGGTTTCACGAAGAAAAGGTCTCCTCTAATGCCGAGCTTGAGCCAAGACAGCTAGAGCGGCATTGCTCCGTCACGGAGGAGGGGGAGAGGCTTTTGAAGCTGGCCATTCAGGAGCTGGGATTTTCGGCCCGCGCCTATCACAAAGCGTTGAAGGTCGCCCGGACGATCGCTGACCTTGAAGAAAAGGACATGATCGAGGCGGCGCACATCTCTGAGGCCATCGGTTACCGCGCACTCGATCGGAGCGCGTGGTTCAGATGAGTTGATGATTAATCAAATTATATTGACAAATAAACAATACTGGGATAGCCTGAGCGCTTAATGTGGAGGTGTGACGTGAAAATAGGGGTGATTTTCTTTACGGGACTTCTGGCATGGACGATGACTTCGGGACCCGCCGGCGCCGCGGAATGGGTTTCCCTCTCAAAAGGCCTCAACGAACTCGACATCCGGTCGCTCGCGGTCCACGCGCGCGACGCCGCAGTGATCTTCGCGGGGTCCGAGCGCCGTGTTTTCAAGACCGTGAACGGCGGAAATTCCTGGAAGCAAGTCATGAGCGTGCGAGGCGGGGGAAATAGCGTGAAATTCATTTATACGGACCCGTCAAGCCCCGATACGGTCTATGTCGCGACGGACGCCGGCGTGCAACGCTCGGTGGATGGAGGCAAACGCTGGACGCAGATCTTTAAAGGAATCGGAAAAAAAGGTAAAGCGGTCCATTGCCTGGCCGCCGACGCTCAAAATCCCACCCAACTTTGGATCGGGACGGAGGAAGGTTTATTTTTATTCGACGCGAAGACGAATCATTCAACGAAAGCGGAGGGTCTCCCGGGCCGGCCCGTTCATTCGATCCTGCCGAACCATCAGGCGCTCTTTGTCGCGACGACCGATGGGATTTATCGGAAAAAATACGGAACGGAGGGATGGGACCGCGTATTTTCCAAACCGGATACCACCCGCGGAGGAGAGGAAAAGGAGGACCAAGAAACGTCTTTGGAGCAATTCGATATCGAGGAATTTTCCGGCGGCTCTTTTTTCTCAAATCTCATTTATCTTGAAGGCCAGAACAAACTCTACGCGGCCACGGAAAAAGGCATCCTTGAGGGGACCGCGGACGGCTCCTCCTGGAGCCCGGTCGAGGGGCAAAATCTGCCGGAGCATAAGATCAATTTTCTGGCGAGATCGTCGCGGACGTTTTACGCGGCGACAGATGCCGGACTCTTTCAATGGGAGGGGGAGTCTCGCCGTTTCAGGGAGATCACTCAGGGTCTCGAGTCCAAAAAGATCCAACTTCTTTACTACAGCGCGAGCGGCGACTATCTGCTGGCGGGTTCTGAAAGAGGCCTTTTCAAGCTTGCCTACCCGGAGCTCGGCCTCACCCAAATGGAAAAGCCGGTGTCTATTCAGCTAAAGCCGGCCGATATTCTGGAGCGGTTTACGAACGAGCCTTCAATCGAAGCTATCCAGCGGGCGGCCATCCACTACGCCGAGGTCCATCCGGGAAAGATCGAGGGATGGCGGAAAGCCGCGGCCCGGAAGGCGCTTTTGCCGACGGTTTCCTTTGACTATGATCTGAGCCGGGACCAAACCGTTGATCTTGACCGCGGCGGGACCGCTGACCCCGACGTTTATATCCTTGGGCCCGAAGAACAGAGCCGCGGCTGGTCGGTAGGCGTCAGCTGGGACCTGGCTGACCTTATCTGGAGCAGTGATCAAACCTCCATTGATACCCGGTCGCGTCTTATGGTCGAACTGCGTGACGATATTTTGACGCAAGTCACGCACCTCTACTATGAAAGACGGCGGCTTCAGGTTGAAATGGCGCTCGCGCCGATGCGTGACCTGCCGGTCCAGCTTGAAAAGGAGATCCGGTTGCAGGAATTGACCGCCGGGATCGACGCGTTGACGGGTGGTTTCTTGTCGAAAAAACTATCTGATCGTCCCGAAGTATCGTTAAGTCGTTGACATCAATCCCTAACCGTATATAATTGTAGCTTTCATCCGAAAATTTCACGGAGAAAGCGCAAGTTGACTGAAAAGTATTACGGTTGGGGCTTCCCGATCGACATTTCTACGCATGGTTACCAGATCGACAACCTTATCTGGGTTGTCCACATCTTCATGGCCGTGCTGTTCGTCGGCTGGTCCGGCTACCTCGTTTACGCGATCATTCGTTTTCGCCAACGGCCCGGCCACGAAAGAGCCCACCACGACGTTTGGTCCGCCGAACATAAGAAACATTTCAAGTTTCCTACTTACGCCGAAGTTGGCATCGCGCTTTTCGAAGTTTTTTTACTTTGCGCCTTCGCGTTCCCGATCTTTTCCCGGATAAAGAACGACTTGCCTGATTCCGCCGATACACTCCGTCTCCGGGTCGTCGCCGAGCAGTTCGCGTGGAACATCCACTACTCCGGCAAGGATGGCATCTTCGGGAAAACGGACCCGAAACTCATGGGCCCCGCCAATCCTCTTGGGCTCGAGCCGGGCGATCCGGCGGGGAAAGATGATGTGACGACGATCAACCAACTAAAGATCCCGGTGGACACGCCGATCATCGCGGACCTTTCCTCAAAAGATGTTATTCACAGTTTCGCGCTTATCGTGATGCGGGTGAAGCAGGACGTGATCCCCGGGCACAAGATCCCTGTCTGGTTCCAGGCGAAGAAGACGGGGAATTTTGAGATCGCCTGCGCCCAGCTTTGCGGCCTCGGCCATTACAGGATGAGAGGTTTTTTTGTCGTGGAGACAAAGGATAAATTTTCAGCTTGGTATGAAGCCGAATCGGCTAAGAAACTCGCCGCCGCGGCGCCGGTGATCACGGCGAGCCTCGCGTCCCCTCCGGCGCCGGCGATGAAGGGAGTGGCGGCGCACCATGCATAAAGAACACCACTACGAAGAACTGCCGTTCTGGCGCAAATATATTTTTTCCGTTGACCACAAGGTGATCGGGATGCAGTACGCCGTCACGGGCCTGGTGTTCCTCTTTTTCGGATTCTGCCTCATAATGCTGATGCGCTGGCAGCTCGCGTTCCCGGGCCAGCCGCTTCCCGTGATCGGGAACCTCTTTCACGAGTCCGCGATGATCGGCGGGATCATGCTGCCCGAGTTTTACAATTCGCTCGGCGCGATGCACGGGACGATCATGGTCTTTCTCGGCGTCGTGCCGCTGGCGGTCGGCGGATTCGGCAATTACGTCCTCCCGCTTCAGATCGGCGCGCCCGATATGGCGTTCCCGAAGCTCAACATGGTGAGTTACTGGCTTTATTTCATAGGCGGCGTCATCATGTTCGCGAGCTTCTTCGCGCCGGGAGGCGCGGCGCAGTCGGGCTGGACATCCTATCCGCCGCTTGCCGTCATCGCGCCGACCGGGCAGACGTTGTGGCTCATCGGCATGGCGTTCCTCATTAACTCCTCGCTTTTGGGTTCGATCAATTTTATAGTCACCACCGTTCAACTCAGGACGGACGGTATGTCGTTTTTCCGCATGCCTTTTTTCGTGTGGGCGCAGTTTTTGACGGCGTTTTTGCTTCTCTTGGCGTTCCCGCCGCTCATGGGCGCGGCGGTGCTCCAGCTCATGGACCGCCTGGCGCATACGAGCTTTTTCATGCCGTCGGGCCTTGTCGTGAACGGGGTGGTCTCCACCGTGAGCGGAGGAGGCAGCGCGCTTCTCTGGCAGCACCTCTTTTGGTTTCTGGGGCATCCCGAAGTTTACGTGCTTATCCTCCCGGCGATGGGGATCATCGCTGAGGTCATCGCTTGCAACACGCGTAAGCCCCTCTACGGTTACAAGCCTCTCGTGTTCGCCGTCGTTTCGATCGTTTTCCTGTCCTTCATTGTCTGGGCGCATCATATGTTCCTGACGGACATGGGCACCAAAATGACCGCGTTCTTCCAGATCACGACGATGATGATCTCGATCCCTTCGGTCATTATTTTAACGACGCTCGCGATGAGCCTGTGGGGAGGGGCGATCCGTTTTAATACGCCTATGCTTTTCGCGCTGGCGTTCATCCCGATGTTTGGCATCGGGGGCCTCACGGGATTGCCGCTAGGCCTCGCCGCGGCGGATGTGCACCTCCACGATACGTACTATGTCATTGGGCATTTCCATTATGTCGTCGCGCCGGGGACGATCTTCGCGCTTTTTGCCGGCATTTATTATTGGTTCCCCAAAGCGACGGGAAGGCAAATGTCGGAATTTCTCGGGAAACTCCATTTCTGGCCGTCCCTCCTTTTTATGAACGGTATTTTTATGCCAATGCTTATTCAAGGACTCGCGGGCGTTTCGCGCCGCCTCTACGATCCGACGCAGTACGCGCACGCGCTGCCGACCCAGCCCTTGAATGTTGTGATGTCCGTGTCGGCGTGGTGTCTTGCCCTGGCGCAGATCCCGTTCATCATCAATTTCTTCGGCAGTATTTTCCGGGGGAAGAAAGTCGACCAAAACCCCTGGCACGCGACGACGCTCGAATGGATGGCGCCGTCCCCGCCGCCGCACGGGAATTTCCCGGGGGGTGTCGCGGCTTACCATGGGCCCTATAAATACAGCACGCCCGGCCACAAGGAAGACTACATTCTTCAGGGCTCGCAGGAGAAAGCCTGATGGACGCGATCATCCGCTATATTTCAAAACCGCATCCCGTCACGGGGGTCACGAACGCGAAGCTCGGCACCTGGTGTTTTCTCGCGTCGGAAGTGATGCTCTTCGGAGGGCTTTTTTCCGCTTATGTGATGCTCCGCACCGGGGTGAGCAACTGGCCGGACGGGTCGTCCCTTCTCAACGTGCCGTTGGCGACGCTCAACACGATGGTGCTTATCACGTCATCGGTCACGATGGTCATGGCGTGGGCGTCGTTGGCGATGAAAAATATATCCCGTTACAGGTTTTTCATGGCTTGCACGATCCTGTTGGGGCTGGCCTTTCTGGTCGTAAAATTTTTCGAATACAACATGAAATTCCAACACCACATTTATCCGAGCACGAACACATTTTACGCGATCTATTTTACGCTGACGGGTCTTCACGGACTTCACGTGCTGGGCGGCATTATCGTTAATTTGTATTTTCTGTTTCCGGGCAGCGCGTTGTGGAAAAAAGACGAGGACCAGCTGATGGGCCGCATCGAGGCGGCGGGGCTGTACTGGCATTTTGTAGACCTCGTCTGGATCTTTCTTTTTCCGGTGCTTTACTTGCTATGAGCGACCTTTCGCACGACGCACTTAAAAAACACGTTCGCATTTATATCGGCGTTTTCGTCGCGCTGGCGGTCCTGACCGTCATCACGGTCGCCGTTTCTTATCTGCGTTTGGCGGTCCTGCCGGCGATCCTCGTGGCGCTCGCGATCGCCACCGTGAAAAGTTCGCTCGTCGCGAGTTTCTTCATGCATCTCCGCTGGGAAAAGAAGATCATCTTTTGGCTGCTTCTTATCGCGGCGGGTTTTTTCATCGTCCTTTTGCTTTTGCCGGCGATCGCCAGCAACTAAGGGGGTCTGATGTCCCTCCGGGCCGTCCATATTATCGTCATTTTATTTTCCATAGGGATCACGTTTTTTTTTGGCTTCTGGGCCATCCGGGAGTCACAGGCGGGAAACACAGAAACCCTTTATTGGGGGATCGCGTCTCTCGCCGGCGGGATCGCTCTGATCCCATATCTTTTCTGGTTCATCGCGAAAACAAAAAAGAAGGGCGAGTGATGAAGACGTTCCTTTTTTCTTGGGCCTGTTCTGTTTGCTTTGGCGACCCCGGATCTTTGGCAACGAAAGGAGTGAAAGGGGCGATCCTTTTTCTCCTTGTGGTGGTCTTCTGCGTTCTTGGAGGCATCACGACCACCGCATTTCTCTGGGCGCGGCGCGCCCGGCAGATCGGCAGGGAAGTGTAAAGGTTGTCCGCCCTCAGCTATTTCCAGCTCACCGACCGCGGAAAACTGCGGTCCAATAATGAAGATTCCATGATGGTCGAGGACCCTCAGGATCCCGTTTTCCGGAAGAAAAAGGGCGTTTTATTCGCGGTAGCGGACGGTCTCGGGGGCCTCGAGCACGGCGAGATCGCCAGCGCCAAATCGGTCGTCGAGCTTCATCGCCTCTTCAAAGAGCTGAAAGAGTGGAAAGATCCCGAATGGCTCCGCACGGCGCTCCAAACGATCAATCAGTCCATCCACGACATGAACCGGAAGGTGGGCCAATATGAATGGATGGCGACGACGTTGACCGCCTCTGTTTTTCTGGAAGACCGCCTTATCGTCGGGCATGTGGGGGATTCCCGCCTCTATCGGATCCGAAAGGGGGAGATCGAACGCCTCACGACCGATCATTCTATCGACCGCAACACGCTGACGCGCACCATCGGCATCGATCCCGAGGTGGAAGTCGACCTTTATGAGTCGGAATTGGCCGCCGGGGACGTCTATGTCCAGTGCAGCGACGGCCTGTACGCGGTCGTGTCCGACGAGGAGATCCTGCGCCTCGCGGAGCGGTCTTCTCCCGAGGAGGGTTGTAAAAAGCTCGTTGAGCGGGCGAACCTCAACGGTGGTCCGGATAACATCACGGTACAGGTCATCCAGGCCTAGCACCTTTACTTTGATTTTGTTATACCCTATTATATTTGCGGGATGACACGATCTGCGATGATGAGCGTTAGAGAGAAGCTGGAAGGGGTGCGCGCGGCGATGGAAGAGGCGGCGCGCAAAGGGGGCCGTTCCGCGGCGGATATTACGCTCGTCGCGGTCACGAAGGGGGCCTCCCCCGAAGCGATCGCCGAAGCGCGTGAGGCGGGGCTTTCGGTGTTCGGCGAGAATAAGGTCCAGGAAGCCGAGATCAAGATCCCCCAGGCCGGTGCCCCGGCGGAATGGCACATGGTGGGGCATCTCCAGACCAACAAGGTCAAAACGGCCGTTTCTCTCTTTAGCCTTATCCAGTCCGTGGATTCCGTGCGCCTCGCGAAGGCCGTGAGCGACGAGTCGGTAGCTCTCGGAAAGATAACGCCTGTTCTTTTAGAGGTCAACATCTCGGGGGAAGCGAAGCGTTTCGGATTTAGTCCCGAAGAAATTTACGCGGGCGTGGAAGCCGCCGCCGGCATGCCGGGGATCCGAGTGACGGGCCTCATGGGCATCGCGCCGCATCCGGCGGATGAAGAGACGAAGCGGGCGGCCTTCAAAAAATTGAAAAGCATTTTCAGCGTTTGCAAGGGACTCAAGCGTCCGAATTTGGAAATGAAATATTTATCGATGGGGATGAGTGATGATTATAAGATCGCGATCGAGGAAGGCTCGAACATGATCCGATTGGGAAGGGCGCTGTTTTCATGACGGCAAAATCTCCGCTTTCAGGTTTAAGGATAGGCGTCATTGGCGCCGGCAACATGGGCCAGGCGCTGGCGCGGGGCCTTGTCGAGAAATCCGTTTATCCGCAGAATATTTCCATCTTTGACGTTGATAAAAAGAAGCTCGATCTCATCCGCAAAGAAGCGCATGTCAAGATCGCCAAATCCAACCGCCACTGCGCGTCCCTCTCAGATGTCGTGATCCTCGCCGTGAAACCAAATATGGTCCAGGAAGTGGCGGAGGAGATCTCAACGAGCCTCGGGCAGGGGGCGCTCGTGATCTCGATCGCCGCCGGCGTGCCGATCGCGAAGATCGAAGGCTATTTCAAAAAACCTGTCTCCCTTATCCGCGTCATGCCCAATATGCCCGCGCTTGTCGGGGCGGGAATGTCCGCGTTCAGCCTCGGCCGGCACGCGACCGGCAAGCACCGGAAGATCGCGGAAGGGATCTTGAGCGCGCTTGGCGAGTTCGTGCAGGTGCCGGAGAAACATTTAGACCTCGTCACGGCCGTGAGCGGATCGGGTCCCGCGTATTTTTTTCTTTTAGCGGAAAAACTCATCGAAGCGGCCTACGAAATGGGCATGAAAGCGGACATCGCGAAAAAACTCGTCTATCAGACGGCGTTCGGCAGCGGCAAGGTCGTGGCCCAAAGCGAGGAAGATCCTGACGTGCTGATCGCTCGCGTCGCCTCAAAGGGCGGGACGACTGAGGCCGCGCTCAAGGTTTTTCAGCGGCAGGGATTCGGAAAAGTCGTTCAGGACGCGGTGAAGGCCGCCCATAAACGTTCCAAAGAGATCAGCCAGGGGAAATAGCCATGTTCGTCGCGGGGAATTTTTTTGAAGCGTTGGCCGTCGTCGTCGGGGTTCTCATCGAGATCCTCTGGTGGCTCATCATCATCAGGGCGCTCCTAAGCTGGGTGAGCCCCGATCCGTCCAATCAAATTGTGCAGTTCATCGAGCGCGCGACGGAGCCTGTCCTTTCGCCGTTCCGCCGCCTCATCCCCGCGTACCGCATCGGTATCGACCTCTCGCCGATCGTCGCGCTGCTTTTCCTTTATTTCCTCAAGGTTTTCCTCATCCAGACCCTCATGGGGATCGCGCTCAGGCTCAAATAGCGATGAATTACAAAGAAACCATCAATCTTCCCGCCACGGATTTTCCGATGAAGGCGGACCTGCCCCAGCGCGAGCCTCTTTTCCTCAAAAAATGGGAGGAGGGGAAGCTCTATGAAAAGATCCGCGCGCTTTCCCTGGGCCGGAAAAAATTCATTCTCCACGACGGCCCGCCTTACGCCAACGGCGACATCCACATGGGCCACGCGCTCAACAAAGTACTGAAGGACATCTTCGTGAAATATAAGACGATGCGCGGTTTTGACGCGCCGTTCATACCCGGCTGGGACTGCCACGGGCTTCCGGTCGAGCATGAGCTCCTGAAGGAGCTCAAACTCTCAAAGCACGAGATCGACGCGCCCAGTTTTCGCAAAAAAGCGGCCGCCTATGCTCTGGGATTCGTCGAAAAGCAGAAAGCGCAGTTCCAGAGGCTCGGCGTCTTCGCGGATTGGGACCGGCCATACCTCACGCTGAACCCCCAGTTCGAGGGGGCCGTGATCGACGCGTTCGGCAGGCTCGTCGAAAAGGGTTTTATCTTCCAGAGCCTCAAGCCTGTCCATTGGTGCATGTCCTGCGAGACGGCCCTCGCCGAAGCGGAACTGGAGTACGACGAAAATTACGCGTCCCCTTCTATTTATATTCTTTTTCCGGTGGACCGGCAGGAGCTTGCCAAGAAAGGGATCGCGGTCCCGGGGAACGAAAAAGTATCCTTCGCGGTGTGGACGACGACTCCCTG
>CAZBAY010000185.1:0-2805 GCA_964489945.1 uncultured Planctomycetia bacterium | reverse complement strand
AACCACTCCTCCTCGAGGAAGCGCTCATGCTCGGGATGGCGCACATAAGGCAAATGCGCGTGCAAGACAATGGATAAATAGCCTTTTTCCATAAAAGATCCTGATTATTTTATCGTTACGGCCCCGGAGGGAACTTCCGGCATATGGCTGGATGGTCTTTCTGACGACACTACGCTCTTCAGATACCTTTCCAATACCTCACGCACGTCCAATGAACTCTTCTGCCGGCCCAGGCCCGACATTCCAAAAAGCTTCCAATAAAGCTCATCAGGAAGCATCCATTCCTCGTCGAGGACGTCCGACACGCCGAAACGCGGGGTCCTCACGACGTTCGAACGGACCAGCATGAAAAAGCGCCCCTCGCGCGTCCGGATGCCGACCTCGACGACCCACTCCCGGTCGGGTACCCCCACGTCGATGTACCAGTTGCTCGCGAAGTTCTCCAGCTCAATGTCAAAAAAGGAATGGCTGTCGGGCACCGACGCGCCGGTCACATCATAGACTCGGAGCACGGATTTCTCACGCGTCAACCCCGCCCGATGGATCGCGTCGACGATCTCGCCCTCTCGGCGCGGCGTCACTTCCCAGTAAGAGAAAAGCCACCACGGGTCACGGACCATCAGAACCGCTTTGTCCTCCCCGTACTTAGATGGGAGCGTAAAGCCGGCAGGTTGCTGCTGGGCCGGCTGTCTTTCGAGGTAGCCGTCACGAAGATAAACAGGCGCCTGGGCCTCGAGTTTACGGCGAAGCTTGGGGGAAGTCTTTACTCGAGTCTTTGGCGCAAGACGGGTCTTTTTTTTGGGGGAAACTTTGGCTCGCGTCTTCTTTGGTGAACGACGCTTATTTAATGTTTTTTTTAAGGAGACTTTACGGGGTTTTTTTGAAGAGCGTTTGACTGGCTTTCGTTGAGGTGCCTTTTTACGGGCAGGCCTTCTCCGCATGATTTTCCCCAGGAAACTTCATTATAGGCGAAAGGCTAAACCATGTAAAACAAAAAAGGAGGGCTATTTCTTGACGATAAGGCGGAGCTCTTCGAAGGAACCCGCGACGGAAAGCCCGTGCCCGGCCAGCTTCCCCTCGATAGGCTCGAGGTTCTTCCGGTGGATCAGGCACGAAAAAACCTTCTCCTTCCCCGCCCGCGAGAAAAGAGATTTCTCATCGTCGAGGTACACCGACTGCCGGTCCAGGTAAAACGCGACCGCGGGCGACTCATGGTAATCGCTGAGGTAAATGACCTTCTCCCCCTCTGTTTTTTCCCGCACGACCGGCGCGATCCCCTTGATGTCACGGCTGTAGTCATGGTGCCAAATGTGCGAATACGGTACGTGGAGCCCCATGATAACAGTGAACAGTACCGCCGTGAAGGTCCACTGGCTTTCCTTCAGGACTTTCGCCAAAAAATAGCCCACCGTGAGGGACAGCGCCGGATAGACCGGCAGGATGTACCACGGAAGCTTCGTCTGCACGAGGGTCACGACGCCCAGAATGAAGAACATCCAGACCGAGAGAAAAATAAATTCGGCCTGGCGGCCGCGAATGGCTTTCCAGAGAAAATACGGTCCGGACGCGACGCCAACCATTATCCATGGGTGATATTTGTTGATGAGCGTCCGGATGTAAAAATAATAATTACCCACATGTCCGTCCAAGCCGGTCATCGTTCGGGCGAAAAGGTGTTTCGAGACGACGTCGTTCATGAAGGCCTCGCGGTTCGTCAGCATCTCATAGGCGTTCCACGGCAGCGCGATGGCGACCGCGATCATCACGCCGATCCAATAAGACGACCGCGTCAGAACAACGGCCTCCCCCGCCCACCAGGCATAAAGCCAGATCACCGGAAAGATGAGAAGCGCGGCGAATCCTTTTGTGATCACCGCCAGGCCTATCGCGATGCCTGAAAAAATAAGGTAGCGGTTCCTTTCTTGCCCGAGCCAGTAGAAATAGAACGCCAGCGACAGAAAAAATACGAGCGGCGCGTCCATCATGCCGAAACGCGCGAAGCGGAGATAATGCGAGGAGCTCAGCAGCGCGAGGGCCCCGAGAAAACCGGTCCACCGGCCGAAGAGCCTGGCCCCCAAAAGATAGGTTACGAGTACCGTACCGACCGCCGAAAGAGAGGAAAAAAGCCTGGCCGAGAATTCGTTGATCCCGAATAGCTTGTAAAAGAAGGCTGTCATCCAGAGGCATAGAGGCGGCTTGTCGGCCCAGGGCTGGCCGCTCAGCGTGAAACGGAACCAGTCGCCCGACTGGACGATCTCTTTGGCGACCGACGCGTAGATCGCCTCGTCCCAGCTGGCTAAAGAGCCGTCACCCAGAGCGAAGAGAAGAAAAAAACCGGAGAGAAAAAAAAGAAAAAGGAGGTCTTTGAAGTAATACGTCTGAGATCTGGGCAATTAGAAAATAAAGACACCGAGCGCCACTACCGTCGTGTATCCGCCCTTCTCAACGATGGCGGATTGAGTGCAGTTCGTGGTTTTGACGACCTTGTCGGATATGCGGAAAAGTTCTTCCTTCTCGTCCCAGCTTTTGTCCTCGTCAATGTCGATGCCGAGCGTCGACGCGAGCATCGCGGCGGCGAGGTCTTCCGCGGTGTCCCCCGCTTCTTTTTCCGACTCGCCGAAGGCCTGGTATTCGCTCAAGTAGCCGTACGTATTGGAATCAGAAGGGATCGCACAGCCGATCGACGCTGCGATCAAGCGGCGCGCCTCATTCGAGGAAGCGCGGGCCGTCACGGCGAACGTGATCATGCCGGGATAAATGTATTTCGACCCCTCGTTCTTGGAGATGAGCTCGCAATTCGGCGGA
>CAZBAY010000184.1:0-1523 GCA_964489945.1 uncultured Planctomycetia bacterium | reverse complement strand
GCGACGCATCTTTTGCACAGCGCGCTCCGGAAGACCCTGGGCGATCACGTTAAGCAAAGCGGCTCGCTCGTGGCCCCGGACCGCCTGCGTTTTGATTTCACGCATTTCAAGGCCGTCGAGCCAGAGTCGCTCAGGAAAGTGGAGGCGCTCGTCAACGACGAGATCAAAAAGAACACACCGCTTGAAAAAAGGGTCCTGTCAAAGGACGCCGCTTTAAAAGAGGGCGCGATCGCGTTCTTCGGGGAGAAATATGAGGACGAGGTGCGCGTCGTTTCGATCGGCGAATTCTCGAAAGAGCTTTGCGGCGGCACGCACCTTCATTCGACGGGTGAGATCGGGCTTTTCAAGATCCTTTCGGAGAGCTCGATCCAGGCCGGCGTGCGGCGCATCGAAGCCGTGACGGGACGCAAGGCGCAATCCGCCGTTGAAGAGGGACACAAGGAAATGGAATCGCTGGCGAAAGCTTTTGGAACGAGCCCCGAAAATATTTCCGCCGAGCTCAAGAGGCGCGGGGAAAAGGTCGAGGGTCTTAAAAACCGACTGACGAGCCTAGCCGGCGGCAAAATGAAAGAGGCGGTAGACTCCGCGTTTGAAAGATCCGCCGAAGACGCGGGCGTGCGCGTTGTTATTCTTAAGACCCGCGGAGCCGACATCGCGCTTCTGGAGACGGCCGCGAAGCACCTCAAGGGCCTCAACAAATCTTTCGCGGCGGTCCTGGCCTCGCAGTGCGAGGGCAAGGTCTCGTTCGCGGTCGCCGGAAGCGATGATCTCGTGAAAAAAGGATTTCACTCGGGAAGGATCGTCAAGGGCGTCGCGGCGGTCGTGGAGGGCAACGGCGGCGGAAGGCCCGATTTTGCCGTCGGCGGCGGAAAAAAAGTTGAAAAAGAAAATGAGGCGATCGAATTCGGAAAAAAGGAGATCGGCGATTGGCTGAGATCAGTCCGCTGAAAAAACAATGAAGGTCATTAAATCGTACAGCAAAAAATTTCAAAAGCTCTTCGAACGTTCGACCCGGCGCAACTCCCGGATCGAGGAGAAGGTACGCCGTATCCTCGAGGATGTGAAAAGCGGCGGTGACGAGGCGCTTCTACGTTATACCCGCAAGTTTGACCGCGTGAAGCTCACGCCGAAGGAACTTCGCGTGACGGAGGGCGAGATCAACGGCGCTTATCAAAATATCCAGCCGGATTTCGTATCCTCGCTCAAGGTCGCCGTCGAGAACGTGAGCCGCTTTTACAAAAAACAGATCAAGCGCTCCTGGAAGACGATGCAGGAGGACGGTGTGATCCTGGGTGAAAAGATACGGCCGCTCGAGTCGGTCGGGATCTATATCCCGGCGGGTACGGTGCCGCTGCCTTCGACCGTTTACATGACGGTGCTTCCGGCGAAGCTCGCGGGTGTGGAGAAAATTTATTTGATCACACCGCCCAACAAATTTAAAAGTGTTGACCCACACATTTTGGTCGTCGCCAATCTATTGAAAGTGGACGGCATTTTCAAGGCCGGGGGCGCGCAGGCCATCG